>JBKPNA010000196.1:0-11987 GCA_046765695.1 Actinomycetota bacterium
GGGCTGCACCGACGCCCTGGACGACGCGGATCCGCTCGCGCAGCACCAACCGCGCCAGCCCGATCGTGCCCAGCGGGGACAGCGAGGCCAGCAGGCCGACCAACACCAGCTGCCCACCGCGGACTGCGACCAGGAACAGCACGTTGGACGCCATGTCCAACACGCCGGCCAGCAGGGCGAGGCGGGCGCTCGGTCCCACGAGCCCGAGCGTCTGGTGCTGGGCCCGGGCCAGGGCAACGAGTAGAACCAGGGAGGCACAGCGAGCCGCCACCAGCGGCCACAGGCTCGAGGTGCTCGAGGTCTGGGCGAGCAGCACCAGGAACAAGCCGAAGCTGATCCCCGCGAGCACGGCGTAGCTCATGCTGCGCGCGACCCGACGCTGGTTCGGATCCGGCTCGGACGTACGAGTGAGCAGCAGCAGCGAGCCGAGGGCGGCGACCACACCGACCGTCGCCGGACCGCTGATCCGCTCCCCCAAGGCGAGACCAGCGGTGACCGGCGCGGCCGCTGCCGCGGCGGCAGCGGACGGCGCGACAACCGACATCACGCCGCTGGCCAGGGCCCGGTAGAGCAGGACGGCTCCGAAGCTGCCGCCCACCCCGGCGGCCGCACCCCAGCCCAGGTCACGCAGGCTGACGGTTCCGGGAACTCCGAGCAGCACCAGAACGAGCGCCGCCAGCAACCCGGCGGCGTTGGACCAGACCACGACCACCGCTGCGCGCGCTCGGCGGGCTGCGGCGCCACCGACGAAGTCGGCCGAGCCGAGCACCAGGGAGGACAGCAGTGCCAGCGCCAGATACATCGCCGACACCTCCTCGCCTCGGTGGCGGACCGACTGGCCACGCCTGACGGAGAGGAGGATTGAGGTCGCCTGCTACGTACTCACATTTGTGCGTGCACGCTGCACCGTTTAGCCCGACGCTGCACCCCCTATAGAAGGTGCAGCGTCAGCAAAAGGGTGCAGGGCGAGCCCTGCTGGGTTCTTGGCGGCTCGCGGGGTGCCTAGCGCTCCCCGAGCGGAACGAAGTCCCGGGTCCGGATGCCGGTGTAGATCTGCTTGGGCCGGGCGATCTTCTGCTCCTTGTCCTGGACCAGCTCCGACCACTGGGCCAGCCAGCCCGGCGTACGCCCGATGGCGAACAGCACGGTGAACATCTCGGCCGGGAACTCCAGGGCCTCATAGATCAGCCCGGAGTAGAAGTCGACGTTGGGGTAGAGCTTGCGCTTGACGAAGTACTCGTCCTCCAGCGCGATCTTCTCCAGCTCCTGGGCGATCTTGAGCAGCGGGTTGACCCCGGTGACTTCGAAGACGTCGTCGCAGGCCTGCTTGATGATCTTGGCCCGCGGGTCGTAGTTCTTGTACACCCGGTGCCCGAAGCCCATCAGCCGTTCCTTGCCCTGCTTCACGCCTTCAATGAAGTCCGGCACGTTGTCGGTGGTGCGGATCCGGTTGAGCATCGCCAGCACCGCCTCGTTGGCGCCGCCGTGCAATGGGCCGTAGAGCGCGCCGATTCCTGCGGCGATCGCGGAGTAGGGGTCGACCTGGGACGAGCCGACCGAGCGCACGGCGTTGGTCGAGCAGTTCTGCTCGTGATCGGCGTGCAGGATGAACAGCACCTCGAGCGCGTGCACCAGCCGCGGGTCGGCGGCATACTTCGGCTCGCTCATCTTGAACAGCATGGCCAAGAAGTTTGCGGTGTAGGACAGCGCGTTGTCCGGGTAGATGTACGGCTTGCCCTGCTGGTGCCGATGGGCGAACGCTCCGAGGGTCGGCATCTTCGCGATCAACCGGGTGATCTGTAGCTGCCGGTTCTCCGGGTCGCTGATCTGGTTCGCCTCCGGATAGAAGGTGGACAGCGCGCTCACGCTGGCCATCAGCATGCCCATCGGGTGAGCGTCGTAGCGGAAGCCCTCGATGAACTGCTTGAGGTTCTCGTGGATGAACGTGTGGTAGGTGATGTTGTGCACCCACTCGTCCAGCTGGTCGGCGGTCGGCAGCTCGCCGTTCAGCAGCAGATAGGCGACCTCGAGGAAGGTGGAGTGCTCGGCCAGCTGCTCGATCGGATAGCCGCGGTACTCCAGGATCCCTTCATCGCCGTCGATGAAGGTGATGGCGCTGCGACAGGAGGCCGTGTTGACGAATCCGGGGTCGTACGTCGCGATGCCCGGCTCGCCGTCGACGGCGATCTGCTTCAGGTCGGCGGCGCGGATGGTGCCGTCGGTGATGGCGATCTCGTACTCCTGGCCCGTACGGTTGTCACGCACTGTGAGCGAATCCGTCATGGCGACAACTTACGCGGGCGCTCTCGGCCTGAATAGTCGGGCATCCTATGATTCCCGCCACCTTGCGGGCACTAAGATGTCCCAGCGGCTTTTGACCGCCCTGGAGTGGGCAGGTAGCCTAGTCGGCTGTTGCGTCCTGGCGCGTACGCCCGAAAACTCCTTCTCGATATCGAAAGCTGGTCACAGCCGTGTCCACCTACAGCCCGAAGCCTGGCGACATCACCAGGTCCTGGCACGTCATCGATGCCGATGACGTCGTCCTGGGCCGGCTGGCGGTGACCGCGGCGACCCTGCTGCGGGGCAAGCACAAGCCGACGTACGCGCCGCACGTCGACGGCGGCGACTTCGTGGTCGTGGTCAACGCCGGCAAGATCGCCCTCGGCGGGAAGAAGCGGACCGACAAGATGTACCACCGGCACTCCGGCCGTCCGGGCAGCCTGAAGTCGGTGCCGGCCGGTGAGCTGCTCGCCAAGGATCCTCGCCAGGTCGTCGAGCTGGCTGTCTGGGGCATGCTGCCGAAGAACCGGCTGAGCCGGAAGCTGATCAAGAAGCTGAAGGTGTACGCCGGGCCGGACCACCCGCACGCCGCGCAGCAGCCCAAGCCGTACCAGATCACCCAGATCGCCCAGTAACCAAGGAACCGCACGTGTCTGAAGCCGCGACCGAGATCGACGAGGTCACCCCGTTCGTCGAGGACGACAGGGAGATCGCCTACCGCTCCGAGGCGACGCCGCAGACCTCCGCAGGGCCCTCCGGCCGCCCGGCGGTGGTGGCCCCGACCGGGGCGACCGGCCGGCGCAAGGAGGCAGTGGCCCGGGTCCGGCTGGTTCCGGGTAGCGGTCAGTGGACCATCAACGGGCGTACGCTGACCGACTACTTCCCCAACAAGGTGCACCAGCAGCTGGTCTCCGAGCCGTTCGCGGCGGCGGCCGTGACCGGCTCGTACGACGTGATCGCTCGGATCCACGGCGGCGGGATCACCGGCCAGGCCGGAGCCCTGCGGCTCGGCGTGGCCCGGGCGCTGAACGCGGTGGACGCAGACGCCAGCCGGCCGGCGCTGAAGAAGGCCGGGATGCTGACGCGGGACGCCCGGGTCAAGGAGCGGAAGAAGGCCGGCCTGAAGAAGGCCCGCAAGGCTCCCCAGTACAGCAAGCGCTGATCCGCCTCGGCAGCAACTCGGTTGAGGATGGGTCGTCTCTTCGGCACCGACGGCGTACGCGGCAAGGCCAATGAGGACCTGACCGCGGAGCTGGCACTCGACCTGTCCGTGGCAGCGGCTCATGTGCTGGCCGAGACGGGGGAGTTCAAGGGCCACGCCCCGTTCGCCGTCGTCGGCCGTGACCCACGGGCCTCAGGGGAGTTTCTCGAGGCGGCGGTGGTGGCCGGACTGGCCAGCGCCGGGGTGAATGTGATCCGGCTGGGCGTCGTGCCGACCCCGGGCGTGGCGTTCCTGACCGCCGACAGCGGCGCCGATCTCGGGGTGATGCTGTCGGCCAGCCACAACCCGATGCCCGACAACGGGATCAAGTTCTTCGCCCGGGGCGGCAACAAGCTGGACGACGACCTGGAGAACGCGATCGAGGCGCGGCTGCGCGAGCACTGGGCCCGGCCAACGGGCGCCGGCGTCGGTCGGGTCACCGAGGACGGATCCCGGGTCGAGGACTACGTCTCCCACCTGGTCAACAGCCTGGGCCGGCCGGTCAGCCTGGAAGGCCTCAAGGTGGTCGTCGACTGCGCCAACGGGGCTGCGTACGTCGCGGCGCCGGCCGCGCTGGAGGCCCAGGGCGCCGAGGTGGTCCGCATCCACGCGCTTCCCGACGGCATCAACATCAACGACAACTGCGGTTCCACCCACATGGACTCGCTGCGCGAAGCCGTGGTGGCGGAGCAGGCGGATCTGGGCATCGCCCTGGACGGCGACGCGGACCGATGCCTGGCCGTGGACACTGCCGGCCGGATCGTGGACGGTGATCAGATCCTGGCGATCCTGGCCCTTGCCCTGCGGGAGGCCGGCCGGCTCAAGAACGACACCGTCGTAGCGACGGTGATGAGCAACCTCGGCTTCGTGCAGGCGATGCAGGCGGCCGGGATCACGGTCCAGCAGACCCGGGTCGGCGACCGCTACGTCCTCGAGGCGATGAGAGCCGGCGGCTACTCCCTCGGCGGCGAGCAGTCCGGGCACATCGTGATGACCGACCACGCCACCACCGGCGACGGCGTACTGACGGCGCTGCACCTGATGAGCCGGATGGCCTCGACCCGCAAGAGCCTCGCCGACCTGGCGGCGGTGATGCAGCGGATGCCCCAGGTGTTGATCAACGTTCCCGATGTCGACAAGAGCCGGGCGGACAGCGACTCCGCGCTGCTGGCGGCGGTGGCCGCGGCGGAGAGCGATCTCGGGCGTTCGGGCCGGGTACTGCTGCGGCCCTCGGGCACCGAGTCGCTGGTCCGGGTGATGGTCGAGGCGGAGACCTTGGAGACCGCCACTGACGTTGCTCACCGGCTGGCCGCCGCGGTCAAGTCATCGCTCTCACTTCGATAAGTTGCACAAGGGGACGACCCCACCCCCCACGTTTGCCGCGTCAAGATGGCTAACGGGTGTCTCAGCGGCTGCTCAGGCACCCGTTAGCCATCTTGAGAGGCAAACGTCGGCGGGATGATCCCGAGTCCCCACTCAGAAGCCCTGCAGCAGTTGGGGCAGATTGGGCAGGATGCCGGCCGCCAGGGCGATCATCGCGAGGATGCCGAACACGATCGAGATGATCAGGTAAAAGACGAAGATGCCGAGGGCGCCGAAGAAGCCCAGCTTGAAGGCGGAGCCCGCGGTGATCCGTACCTTCGGTGGCTCCGTCGTGGCCGTGGCGTAGGAGTTGCTCATGGCTCGACGCTATCCAAGGCGGGGAGCGATCATGGGGACGTAGCCGGTTCGCAGCGTGATCTTGAGAAGTGTTGTCGCTGATAACGGCCGCCACCGGATATGGCCTTGTGCGGAGATACGGGGCCGAAAATGGCTCAGATCGTGTCCAGATGCGGCCTTGTGCGGAGAAACGGCTCGGGGAGAGCGAGACGGAACCCGAAACCGGCCGATCGCACTACACATGTGGCCTTGTGCGGAGATACGGGGCCGAAAATGGCTCAGATCGTGTCCACATGCGGACGGGTGCGGAGAAACGGCTCGGAGGAGAGCGAGTGGGCCGGCGTCAGACCTTGCGGATCCGCACCCACTTGACCCGGTGGTCGGCGTCCTTGCGGAGGATGGCCGTCGCCCGGCCGCGGGTGGGCAGGATGTTCTGGGCCAGATTGGGCCCGTTGATGGTGTCCCACAGGTGGCAGGCCTGCCGCACTGCCTGTTCCGGGGTGAGCTCGGCGTACCGGGTGAAGTACGAGCGAGGGTCGCGGAACGCGGTCTCCCGCAGCGACAGGAAGCGTGACACATACCAGTCCCGGACGTCCTCCGGCTCCGCGTCGACGTAGACGGAGAAGTCGAAGAAGTCGCTCACCGCGAGGCCCGTGGTGCCGTCGGAGCGTACCCGGGCCGGCTGTAGCACGTTCAACCCCTCGACGATCAAGATGTCGGGGCGCCGGACGATCACCTCGGCTCCCGGCACGATGTCATACACCAGATGGTTGTAGACCGGGGCCGCGACCGCGTCGGCGCCTGACTTGACCGCCATCACGAAACCCAGCAGCGCGCGCCGGTCGTAGGACTCGGGGAAGCCCTTGCGTTGCATCAACCCCCGCCGCTCCAGCTCCGCGTTGGGCAGCAGGAACCCGTCGGTGGTGATCAGGGAGACCCGCGGATGCTCCGGCCAGGCCGCCAGCAGCTCTCGCAGCAGCCGGGCCGTGGTCGACTTGCCCACCGCGACAGACCCCGCGATGCCGATCACGAACGGCGTTCGCCCCACGTCCAGCTGCAGGAAGTCGTTGGTCGAGCTGTGCAGCTCGCTGGTGTAGATGAAGTAGCGGCTGAGCAGCCGGGTCAACGGCAGGTAGACCTCCCGGACATCGCGCATGTCCGTCGGGTCGCCCAGGCCGCGGACCCGCTCCAGCGTCGACGGGTCCACGGTGATCGGGGCGTGCTCCGCGAGCTCGGCCCAGTCCGTGCGGCTGAGCTCAACGTACGGGCTCTCCTCCCGGCCCCGCTCCGCGCTGCGCGGGCTGCGCTCCAGCACTCTCCCTCTCCCAGGTCGGCGGCGCGCAATCCGGTGGTGCGCAAGTCCCGCCGGTAAAGTCTCCCGCATGTGTGGAATCGTCGGGTACGTCGGCCCGCAGGCCGCCCTCGATGTCGTCGTCGAGGGCCTGCGTCGGCTGGAGTATCGCGGGTACGACTCCGCGGGCGTGGCCGTCGTCGCCGAGACTGAAGTCTTCGTTGCCAAGAAGGCCGGCAAGCTCGGCAACCTGGAGAAGCTGCTCGCCGAACAGTCGACGCCTCGTGACGGCATCGGCATCGGTCACACCCGCTGGGCCACCCACGGCGCCCCGAACGACGTCAACGCCCACCCACACACCTCGAGCGACGGCCGGATCGCCCTGGTCCACAACGGCATCGTGGAGAACTACGTCCCGCTGCGCGACGAGCTGCGCGACGCCGGGATCACGCCCCAGTCCGAGACCGACACCGAGATCGTCGCGCATCTGCTCGGCCTGCGGACAGCGGCGGGGTCTCCGCTGGTCGAGGCGATGCGTACGGTCTGCCGCCGGCTGCACGGCGCATTCACCCTGGTCGCCGTGGACCGGGAGGACCCCGGCGTGGTGGTCGCCGCTCGCCGCAACTCCCCGCTGGTGGTCGGAGTCGGGGAGGGCGAGAACTTCGTCGCCTCCGACGTGGCCGCGTTCATCGAGCACACCCGGAAGGCCATCGAGCTCGGCCAGGACCAGGTCGTCCAGATCACCCGGGAGTCGGTCGAGGTGACCACGTTCGACGGGACTCCGGCGGAGGTACGGCCGTACCACGTCGACTGGGACCTGTCGGCCGCCGAGAAGGGTGGGTACGACTGGTTCATGCGGAAGGAGATCTTCGAGCAGCCGAAGGCCGTCGCCGACACCCTGCTCGGGCGGCACACTCGCAGCGGCAAGCTGACCCTGGATGAGATCCACATCTCCGAGGCAGAGCTGCGCAGCGTGGACAAGATCGTCGTGGTGGCGTGCGGCACGGCGTTCTACGCGGGGCTGGTGGCCAAGTACGCGATCGAGCACTGGACCCGGATCCCGTGCGAGGTCGAGCTGGCCAGCGAGTTCCGCTACCGGGACCCGATTGTCGGCCCATCCACGTTGGTGGTCGCCATCAGCCAGTCCGGTGAGACGGCCGACACCTTGATGGCGATCCGGCACGCCCGCGAGCAGCGGTCCCGGGTGCTGGCGATCTGCAACACCAACGGTTCGACCATCCCGCGTGAGTCCGACGCGGTCATCTACACCCACGCCGGGCCCGAGATCGGGGTGGCCTCGACCAAGGGCTTCCTCACCCAGCTGGTCGCCTGCTATCTCCTGGCGCTGTACCTGGCCCAGGTCCGCGGCACCAAGTTCGGCGACGAGATCCGCGCCACCATGCGGGAGCTGCAGTCAATGCCGAAGGCCATCGCCGCCGTACTGGACGACATCGGGCCAGTGCTCCAACTCGCCGCCGACTTCGCCAACGAGCCGTCGGTGCTCTTCCTGGGCCGCCACGTCGGCTACCCCGTGGCGCTCGAGGGGGCGCTGAAGCTCAAGGAGCTGGCCTACATCCACGCCGAGGGCTTTGCCGCGGGTGAGCTCAAGCACGGACCGATCGCGCTGATCGAGGACCGGATGCCGGTCTTCGTGGTCATCCCGCCCCGGGGCCGGGACCTGCTGCACGACAAGGTGCTGTCCAACCTGCAGGAGGTACGCGCCCGTGGCGCCCGGACGGTGGTGCTGGCCGAGGAGGACGACGAGGATGTCGCCCCGTACGCCGACGTGCTGATCCGGCTGCCCCGGGTGTCGACGCTGCTGCAACCCCTGCTCGCCACTGTCCCGCTGCAGATGTTCGCCTGCGAGCTGGCGACCAGGAAGGGCCATGACGTCGACCAGCCGCGCAATCTGGCCAAGTCCGTGACGGTCGAGTAGCGGACATCCGAAGTTGATCATCGGGATCGGGATCGACGTCTGTGACGTGGAGCGTTTCGCCGAGTCCGTACACCGGACGCCGCAGATGATCGACCGGCTGTTCACCCCGGCCGAGGCAGAGCGGCCGGTGGCCTCGCAGGCGGCTCGGTTCGCCGCCAAGGAGGCGCTGGCCAAGGCGCTCGGCGCTCCGGCAGGGCTCTCCTGGCAGGATGCCGAGCTGGTCACCGACGAGCTCGGCCAGCCGGAGTTCAAGATCACCGGTACGGTCGCCGCCCGGGCCGCAGAGCTCGGCGTCGGCACCATCCACGTCAGCTTGTCCCACGACGCCGGGATCGCCTCGGCAGTGGTCATCTGCGAGGCGTGAGCATGGACGCGTACTCGGTCGAGCAGGTCCGTGCGCTCGAGGATGCGGCAATCGCCGAGCAGGGGGTGGACGCCCTGATGCAGCGTGCGGCGGCTGCCGTTGCCGCCACGGGCGCCGAGGTGCTTCGGGCCCGCAGGGGCGGGGTCTACGGCGCCCGGGTGCTGGTGCTCGTCGGACCGGGAAACAACGGTGGTGACGCGCTGTTCGCGGCGGCCCGGCTGGCCCGGCGGGGGGCGGCCGTCACGGCACTGAGCTGCCTGGGCCAGCCGCATCCGGCCGGCCGGGATGCCCTGCTGGCGGCCGGCGGCAGGCTGGTCGCGCTGGCCGACTTCCGATCGCCGGCCGGTTCGGCGTACCACCTGGTGATCGACGGGATCCTCGGCATCGGCGGCCGGCCGGGGCTGTCCGGCGCGGTTGCCGAGGTTGCCAGCTGGCTGGCGGATCGTCCGGTTCCCGTCGTCGCGGTCGACCTGCCCTCCGGCGTGGCGGCGGACACGGCCGCGGTCCCCGGGGTGGCCGTCCGGGCCACGCATACGGTGACCTTCGGCCAGGCCAAGCCGTGCCACCTGCTGGAGCCCGCCCTCGGCTACTGCGGCCGGATCACCGTGGTCGACATCGGCCTTGGCGACGATCCCGCCATCAAGCCGGTGCTGGCAGGTCTGGACCTCGGCGGGCTGGCCCGGTCCTGGCCATACCCGGATGCGACCAGCGACAAGTACGCGCGCGGAGTGGTCGGAGTGGACACCGGCTCGGACCAGTACCCCGGCGCCGCGGTCATGTCGACGATCGGCGCCGTGTACGCCGGTGCCGGCATGGTCAGATTCCAAGGGGCCGAACGGCCGGCCAAGTTGATCGAGAGCCGGCTGCCCAACGTGGTGTTCGGGCCCGGCCGGGTGCAAGCGTACCTCTTCGGCTCCGGTTGGGGTGATCGTCCTGACGGTGCGGACGTGCTGGCCAAGGCAGCGGACGAGGGCTTGCCGGCGGTGGTGGACGCGGACGGTCTGAAATACCTGCCCACACCGGCCCCGAGCAACTGGCTGCTGACTCCGCACGCCGGCGAGCTGGCCAGGCTGCTCGACCAGGACCGCAGCTGGGTGACCGAGGACCCGCTCCGTGCGGTGCGGGCCGGCGTCGAGAAGACCGGAGCCACCGTGCTGCTCAAGGGGGCCAGCCAGCTGGTGGCGGCTCCCGACGAGAATCCCGTCCGGGTGGCAGTGCCCGGTCCGGCTTGGACTGCGCAGGCCGGCTCGGGCGACGTCCTCGGCGGGGCCTGCGCAACTTTGCTGGCTGCCGGGAAGAGTGCGGTGGAGGCGGGTCAGCTCGCGGCGTCGCTGCAGGCCGTCGCCGCCGGGACGCAGCCCGGAGTCATTCCGCCGCAGGACCTGGCCGAGGTCATGGGCCGCGAACTGGGTCGGCTGCAGCAGTTGGCCGACGAGCAGGGTGGCGGCCGATGAGAGGGGTGCTGACCAACCCGACAACCGCAGGGATCGACCCGAACACCGCACGCGCTGAGATCGACTTGGCGGCATTCCGGGCCAACATCGCCGCACTCCAGGCCCACGTCGGTTCCAGCACCGCGATCATGGTCGTGGTCAAGGCCGACGGCTACGGCCACGGAATGATCCCGTGCGCCCGGGAGGCGAGGGCGGCAGGCGCCGGTTGGCTGGGGGTGGCCACCCCGGCGGAGGCCCTGGCGCTCCGCGAGGCCGGCGACACCGGACCGGTCCTGGCCTGGCTGTACGGGGTCGAGGAGGACCTGTCCCCGCTGGTCGCTGCGGCCGTCGACGTCTCCGCGCAGTCGGTCGACCAGATCTCCCGGCTCGCGGCGGCTGCCGCCACGGCGGAGCGAAGGGCCCGGGTGCATCTGAAGGTCGACACCGGGCTGTCCCGCAACGGAGCTGCCCTCGAGGCGTGGCCGGCGGTCTGCGCGGCCGCGTCGGAAGCCGAGGATGCCGGCGCGCTGGAGGTGGTCGGGATCTGGTCGCACTTCGCGGCTGCGGACGAGCCGGGCCATCCCTCGGTGCCGATCCAGCTGGCCGCGTTCCAGCGCGCGTACGAGGTGGCCCGGTCGGCCGGCCTCGAACCGGCCCTGCGCCACCTGGGCAACTCGGCGGGTGCCCTGGTGGTGCCGGAGGCGCGACTGGACCTGGTGCGGGTCGGCATCGCGGCGTACGGGATCGACCCGGCGCCTGGGATCGCGGAACTGGCCGCCGTGCCTCTCCGCCCGGCGATGACGCTGCGCTCCCAGTTGGTGAACGTCAAGCAGATCGCCGCCGGAGCCGGGGTCTCGTACGGCTGGATCTGGATGGCCGACCGGGCGACCACGGTCGGTCTGGTGCCGCTCGGCTACGGCGACGGCATTCCCCGGCACGCCGGCAACCGGGCCGAGGTCGGCTGGGCCGGTGGCCGGGCGCCGATCCGGGGGCGGGTGTGCATGGACCAGTTCGTGGTGGATCTCGGTCCAGACGCGGACGCCCAGCCGGGGGCCGAGGTCACCCTGTTCGGACCCGGTGATCGGGGGGAGCCGTCGGCAGCGGACTGGGCGGAGTGGTCCGGCACCATCGGCTACGAGATCGTCACCCGGATCGGACCGCGGGTGCCGCGGCTCTACCGGAACGCGACCGAACGGCCGGACTGATGGCCTCGCGGAACCGACTGGCCGAGGGGGTCGGCCTGGTCGCCGGTGTTGCCGCGCTCGCCACGGGTGCGGTGGCCATGGGTCTGGAGCTCGAGCGGCGGATGGTCAGCAAGCGGATCGACCGCAGCAGCCAGTCCGAGATCGCTGAGCTCTTCTCGCTGCACTCCGCCGGGCCCGACGTCACGACATCGGACGGTGTCGTGCTGCACACCGAGATCGAGGAGGGACCGGCGGACGACTTCACCCTGGTGCTGGTGCACGGCTACGCCCTCAGCATGGACTGCTGGCACTTCCAGCGCCGACACTTCCGTGGTCTGGTTCGCCAGGTTCTCTATGACGTTCGTTCCCACGGCCTCTCCACCCGCTCAGCGCCCGAGCGGTGCCATCTGGACCAGCTTGCCGCCGACCTGCTGCAGGTTCTCGACGAGGTGGTCGGGGAGGGACCGGTGGTCCTGCTCGGACACTCGATGGGCGCCATGACGATCATGAGGCTGGCCCAGAGCCGGCCGGAGCTGTTCGGCTCCCGGGTGGTTGGAGTCGGCCTGCTGCACACCTCAGCGGGCGACATGGCGCACCATTCGCCGATCCGCGGGCTGCCCGGGCGTACGTTCTCCCGGG
>JBKPNA010000197.1:0-11096 GCA_046765695.1 Actinomycetota bacterium
CTCCTACCCGTCGCAAGATTCGCGACGAACCGGACTCCCATCAGTCTGATCACGGTGTTACGCACGGCAAGTTCGAACCGATTCCGTGGTGCAAACGCCAAGCCGAGCCCCACCGCCGCGTCCTGCTTGGAACGCAAGAACGGCGTGAGCCGCTGCTCGTACCGAAGGCCAGCCGCTGCACCTGGGAGTGGAGGCCGTCCGCACCCACGACAAGATCGAAATCGCGCTCCCCGCCACGCTCGAAACCGACGTGAACGCGATCACCGCGATCCTCGAGCGAGCACACCGTGTCGCCCATGATCGTCTCGGCACGACCCTGCAGCGCATCGAAGATCACCGCAGCAAGATCCGACCGGGCAATGCCCGCGATGCCCATCCGCTCGGCGACGTCGAACCCAGCACCCCAGAAGTCGATCAGGTAGCCGCCTTGACGAAGCCTCGGCGCTCGCTCGACCAGCGTCGGCTGGTGCCCCGCGCGCAGCAACCAGTACGCCAACGTCGGCCCAGCGATTCCCGCGCCGACGATCAACACCTTCATGGCAACCGTCTGGCCGAGCCAGATCCATAGCTCGACTAACTCCTCAACGCCAGATATACACCCGCCCTGCGAGAACCGATCAGAGCCAACCTCGCCGTCGGAAGATCACCACCAGCAGCCCACCGACGATCAGCATGACCATGAGCACGGTCGGATAACCCCACCGCCACCCCAGCTCCGGCATGTAGGCGAAGTTCATCCCGTACACACCGACGATCACCGTCCAGGCGATACCGACCGTGCCCCACGCAGTCACCTTGCGGACGAAGCGGTTGAGCTCGGTGGACACCCGCGTTTGGAACAGGTCGATCATCTCCTGCAGATACTCCCGCTCGAGATCGGCCGTGTGCTGCAGGTGACGGAAGCCCTGCTGCGAGTTTCGCACCAAGCGCAGGTCCGTCTGCATCAATCCTTGTTGCAGGTCCATGGTCTCGATCAAGTTCGCGAACGACTCCGCCGCCTGGGCGGCACTGGTCCGGATCGCTTCGAGGTCGTGGCGGAGATCGAAGAGGTCTTGCAACAGTGCCTCGGCTTTGACCGGATCCTTCTGCGAGACGTCGCGTTCCAGCTGTGCGATCCGAGCCGAGGACTCGGTGATCAGATCCTCGTGCGTCCGCATCTCTTCGGCCCGAATCGCGGCGACCAGTTCGAAGGAACTGGCCGGACGAAGCTGGCCGCTGTCGATCCGCTGCCGTACCACGGCAAGCTCGCGTCGCGCGATCTCGGCGGTCAGCGACGAACTCGTCGGGCCGAGCACCGTAACCAACGTCCTGGAATTCAGGAAGAGCTTCACCGGCTGGAAGTACAGCCGTCCGTCCGTGCCGCGGGCCAGCCCATTGATCGCGCTGAAGTGGTGGTCGGGATAGAAGCGCATCTTCGGCACCGGGGACCGGGTGTGGCACTCCTGGATGTCGCTCGGCCGGACGTCCATCAGCTCACCGAGCAACGCCATGCTGTCCTCATCGGTGTGGTCGAAGTCGAGCCACAGCGTGCCGCCATCGCGAGCGGCGGCATCTCGTATCTCTGTTCCCGACAACGATGCCGTGCCCGTGGACGAGATCAGCCGCACCTCCATGGGAACATCCTGACTGCCACGAGCAGCAATGTCCCAACCTTCCCAGGAACGCAGCCGAGCTAGCTGGAACTGGACTCCTGCCTCTCCTTGGGCGGCCGACCACGGCTCGGGATCGGACCGGCCTTCTTGGGCATCCGTCCGGCGTCGCTGAGCGCTCGCCTCAGCACGAGCTCGACTTGAGCGTTGATACTGCGGAATTCATCGTTGGCCCACCGGATCAGTGCGTCGTGAACTGCCGGATCGAGCCGTAGCAGCACTTGCCGGCGGGCGCTCACGTATACAAGGATCCGGCGTTGACTACCGGGGACGGCGGTTGGTCACCGCACAAGACGACCAGCAGGTTGCTGACCATGCTGGCCTTGCGTTCCTCGTCCAGCTCGACGACCTCGTTGGCGGCGAGACGGTCGAGAGCGAGCTCGACCATCCCGACAGCGCCCTCGACGATCCGGCTGCGGGCCGCAACGACGGCGTTGGCCTGTTGCCGGCGCAGCATGGCCTGGGCGATCTCTTGGGCGTACGCAAGGTGCGAGATGCGCACCTCGACGATCTCCACACCGGCGATCGCGACCCGCTCGGCGACCTCGCTGGCAAGCTCTCCAGCAACGGCGTCGGTCGAACCTCGAAGTGACGTGGTTGTTTCCTGGTCGTACTCGTCGTACGGATGACTGTTCGCGACATGGCGCAGTGCCGCCTCCGCCTGGGTGGAGACGAAGTCCTGGTAGTTCTCCACTGCGTAGGTCGCTTTGGCGGTCTCAGCCACCTGCCAGACGACGATCGCGGCGATCTCGACTGGGTTACCGTTCGCGTCGTTGACCTTGAGGCGGTTGGTCTCGAAGTTACGGACCCGAACGCTTACTCGGCGGTGGACGGTCAGCGGCAGTACCCACCAGAACCCGGCGCGACGGACGCTGCCGACATAGGTGCCGAAGAACTGGATCACCGACGTCTGTCCCGGCGGCACGATGACCAGTGAGGTCGCCACCAACGCGAACACGGCGATGGGCAGCCAGAGCAACCCGGGGTCGCGGTTGAACGCCAACCACGCGCCCCAGGCGGAGACTGCAAGGACGGCAACAGCGAACCAGCCGCTGACAGCGATTGCAGAGCGTTGAGTGACGTCGACGCGGGCGCCCTGGTGCCCGACCGGCGCGACGTTGTCCGAGGACGTGACGGTGCTCATGGTGTTTCGAGCCCTCTCTAAAAAGTGATATCACTAAGCTATCACTTTTCTCAGCACCCAAAGGCAGTTAGGCAGTCAATCCGTGCTCATGTGCATACGCGGCAGCCGCAGTCCGGGACGAAACGTCGAGCTTGGTGAAGATGTTGCTCAGATGGCGAGCGACAGTCTTGTGGCTGAGCACCAGGGCCCGCGCGATGTCGGGGTTGCTCCGCCCTTCGGCGACGAGTCGCAGCACCTCCAGCTCGCGTTCGGTGAGCCCGCCCGGGAGTCGCCGGCCCAGCAGCTCGTCGACCTCCCGGACAGCGGGTACGGCACCCAGCTCGACCAAGGCGTTTCGTGCGGTCGACAGCTCGGCCTTTGCTGACTCCTCATCACCGATGGCCTGCAGCACCCGGGCGAGCACGACCCGGGCTCGAGCGGCCTCGTACGGCGCCGCTATGCCGGTCCACAGCTGGCACGCCATTCGGGCGGCGTCGAGGGCCGCGGTGTGCTCAGCCGCAGCGAAGGCCACCGTGGCTGTTGCGTACGCGGCCGCCGCCTCTGGCGCCACGAACCCGAACGCCGACCCGATGGCGGTCAGCTCCTCGGCGTGCCGGCGCGCCTCGTCCACATCCCCCGCCGCCAGCACGATCTCCACCGCGGAGGGGAGCAGTCGAGACCGCTCGACCGGTCCGTGCGTCTCGCTCAGCAGGCGCCGGATCGCCGTGACGGCCGCCTGCGTTCTGCCGCGGGCCAGCCAGCACATCGCCAGCCCTGGTTGCGGCTCGAAGCCGAGTTCCACAGAGCGGGAGTAGGCCGACTCGGCGTCGGCGAGCCGGCCGCGGAGGCGCAGCAGGTCCCCGCGCTCCCTCAGCGCCGCAGCGGCTGCGCCGGACTGCCGAAAGCCGGTCTCGGCTCGGTGCTGGGCCTCGCTGAACTCTGTTAAGGCGTCGTCGAAGGCTCCATGCAGGCGGAAGATCTGGCCGCGGTGCAGCGAGCACTGGCCGGTGAAGGGCGCCAGGCCGGGTTGTGCCTCGCACCATCGGGTCAGGGCGTGCGTCCAGGAGGACATTCGAGAGAAGTCCGCGACCTCCTGACAGCCCTCGATCACGATGCAGTAGATCAGACCGGCGAACACCGGTGAGACCTCGCCCGCAGAGATGCCCACAATGGCCTCGTCCAGTAGGGCCAGGCCCTCCCGCACCCGGCCAAGGTAGATGGCGACCCGACCCAGGCTGACCAGACCGTGGGCGATCAGATCAGGATCGCCGAATCGGCGGCCGACCTGCACGACCTGGGCCGCGGTCTGCTCCGCGTGGAGCAGGTCGCCGCGGCCGAGGTGGGAGTAGAACTCATGAATGAGCAGGTAGCCGCGTTCCACGATGTCCTCTGGCTCGTTCTCGAGGATCCGTTGCGCGCGGGCCGACCAACCACCACCGACCGCATGCTCATCCCGCAGATTCAGCACCAGGCCGATCCAGAACGCACAGCGGACGGCGCGGAGTCCGTTGCCGGCACGGACCTGGTCCTGGTAGGTGTGCTGCCAGGCTCGCACGGCGGCATCGACCTCGCCGACCAGGAACGCCGCGGTTGCCAGATCCATGGTGTCTTCCGGACCGAGCTCGCCAGCAGCTTGTAGCCGCTGGAATGCCGTCGGCCAGTCGCGACGCCCGAACGCCTCCCGCCCCTGCACCAGGCTCGAACCTGCGGTTTCGATCGCGCTCACCCGCGCACCCTCCCTACCTGAGGGTACGCCCGACGGGTCACCCGACAGGGGCAAGAGACCGGATCGTGCGCTGATTGATGAGTCGCGCAATGTAGTCCGCATCCCGGCCGACCCCCGGCAGCACCATTGAGCTGAAGGCGTATTGGAAGGACAACCCGCAGAAGAACAGTCCCGGTGCGTCGGTGACCACACCTCGCATTTCCCGAGGCCAGCCGTCCGGGCCCAGGATCGGCAGGTCGATCCAGTCGAACACCTGGCGGAATCCGGTGCACCAGATCACCGTGCTGACGTCGATCTCCCGGCCCTCGAGAACCGGCTGCCCGTTGCGGACACCAGTGACCCTGTCCAGCACCCTTTCCACTCCGCGGGCCCGCAGGTCCGACCGCTTCACCCGGATCATCGGGCCGCCGTGGAACCGGATCTCCTCCATCTCCTTGCGGCCGATCGGAGTCCGGCGGGTGAGCAGGTGCGTGCCGAGGAAGAGGAAGATCGGCCAGAACACCCGGGCGCTCCAATGGTCCAGCCGGACCGGCAGCTGCCCGGGGTCCCGCCCGGCCAGCACAGTGGGATGCGTGGCCGCCACTTCGTAGGCGATGTCGGTCCCGGAGTGGGAGGCGCCGACGACCAGCACCCGGCCCGGCCGCAGTTGAGTGGGCTGGCGGTACTCGCTGGAGTGCAACTGCCGGATGGAGGGATCCAGCTCCAGCGCGAAGTCTGGGATGCTCGGAGTACGGCCGAAGGTCCCGGTAGCCACGACCACGTTCTTGGCGAGCACCGTGTCAGCGCCGAGCCGCACGGCGTAGCCCCCGTCCACTGCCTCCAGCCGGTCGACCCGTGCTCCCGTCCGCACCGGCAGCTCGAACCGGTCGGCGTAGCTGGCCAGGTAGTCCGCCACGTTGTCCTTCGTCGGGTACGACCAACGCGGTCCCGGAAAGGGCATGCCCGGCAGTCCGTCATAGCCGGCTGGGGTGTAGAGCCGCAGCGTGTCCCAGTTCGCCCGCCAGTTGTCGCCTACCCGCAGGTTGGCATCCAGGATGAGAAACGGTCGCCCGCGCCGTTGCAGGTGGTAGCCGGTCGCAAGGCCGGCCTGGCCGGCGCCGATGATTGCGGTCTCGATCTCTGTGATCATGATGAAGTCCTCCGATGGGTGGTAGGAGTGCCGTCCGACCGCGACGACGCGCCGACGTAGTGCAGGTGCCAGATGAGCATCAGCGCGGAGGTGACGACGTAAAAGGAGTGCAGCGCCCAGATCGGGCCCGCTGGCAACTGCGCCACGTAAACGCTGTGCACCGCATTGCCCACGTTGGCCAGCACCAGGTTGCCGCGGCTGTAGGAGGTGAGGTCCCGAGTCCGCGCGGCCTTGATGAGCATCGGCAGTACGCTGGCCGCGAAAAGCACGGTGGATGCCGTTCCCGCCAGGATCGCGATGCTGTCGATGGACATGCCGCGACGTTAGAAGGCGCGGCCACTCCGGCGCGTCGGTCCAGATACCCAATTCGGCGTGCGCGCCGATGGGTCAACTGTCGTAGAAGCGATGCGTCAGGCGCGACGCTCAGCCAGCAGAACCGGAATGAGTCGCTCGGTCCTGCGCTGGTACTCGGCGTAGGGCGGGTAGGCCTCGACCGCGCGCCGCCACCAGCCCTCCCGCTCCTCACCGGCGAGCTCGCGAACCGTGGCCTCGAACGGCTCCGGACCGTCCTGGACCTTCAGCTCGTCCGGATGCGCCGTCAGGTTGTAGTACCAATCAGGGTGGCGGTGCGAGCCTCCGTCGGAAGCCACCAAGGCGTACGCGCCGTCGTGCTCGACCCGCATCAGCGCGAACTTGCGGATCTTGCCGCTCTTCGCTCCCCGAGTCGTGAAGACGGCGATCGGCAGTCCGGTATCCCGCAGCGTGTTGGCCTCCCGGCCGCCCGTCGCCTCGTAGCGCTCGACCTGCTCGCGGACCCAGCCACGCGCGCTCGGCTCGTACTCTCCCTGCATCGTCATGCGGCAATCCTCGCAGCACCTCCGGGAGGCGACGCGGGCTCCCCGATGCCGCTGACCAGCGCTCTGCGAATGTCAGCGCCGGGGGCCGCGCGGCCGTACCAGCTTGGTTGCCGTCCAGTTGGGTGACACCGCCGCACTGTTGGTCAGCGCCAGGCCGGCCGTGACGGCGGCCTCGGCCAGGTCCGCGGCATCGACGTAGCCGTCCCGGCCCACCTTCGGCGTCATCAGCCAGATGTAGCCGGAGTCGGTCAGGTCGGTCAGCGCGTCGACCAGGCTGTCGACCAGGTCCCCGTCGTCGTCGCGCCACCACAGCAGCACGACGTCGACCGCCTCCATCGCGTCTTCGACGAGTTCGGCGTCGATCGCGTCCTCGATCATCATCCGTACGTCGTCGTCGACGTCGGCATCCCAGCCCAGCTCCTGCACGACCAGACCTTCCGACAGTCCCAGCTTCTGCGCGAGACTTCTCGGCTCCCCCGCACCAACTGTCGAACTCACCTACGACTCCGCACTCCTCGGGCCTCCTGGCCGCTGTGTTGTCTGATCGACCCCCTGAGGCAAAGACTGCCAGAGTTGCGCTTCCCCGCGTAACCCCAGCGCGTCGATGCGGAACAAACTGATACCCCGTGGGCGGGCCTCGCCTTGCCCGCTGGCGGTCTGCCGCACCGCGAGGACAAGTGACAGGATGGAAGTACGTACGCCCCACCCTGCCGGCCGGCACACCCCCGCTGGCTGAGACGTTAGGAGCTTGTCATGGCTACGCCGGGACCTCGCCCAGCAATCACAGCCGAGGGTCTGCCCAGCCAGATTCCCGATATCGACCCCGATGAGACAAAGGACTGGCTGGAGTCCCTGGACGGCCTGCTCGACGAGAAGGGCAGGAACCGCGCCAGGTTCATCATGCTGCAGATGCTGGCGCGCGCCCGGGAGCGTCAGGTCGGACTGCCGGCGTTGCGCAGCAGCGACTACATCAACACCATCCCGCCGGAGTCCGAGCCCTGGTTCCCCGGCGACGAGCACACCGAGCGCCGGATCCGGGCGTTCATCCGCTGGAACGCCGCGATCATGGTCAGCAAGGCCAACCGCAAGGGGCTGGAGGTCGGTGGGCACATCGCCACCTACCAGAGCGCGGCGAGCCTGTACGAGGTGGGGTTCAACCACTTCTTCCGCGGCAAGGACCATCCCAGTGGAGGCGACCACGTCTTCATCCAGGGTCACGCCTCCCCCGGCATCTACGCCCGCGCGTACCTCGAGGGCCGGCTGACCACCGATCAACTGGATGCCTTCCGGCAGGAGGTGTCGCACGGCCGGGGCAAGGGACTATCCTCCTACCCGCACCCGCGGCTGATGCCGACCTTCTGGGAGTTCCCGACGGTGTCCATGGGCATCGGCCCCATCAACTCCATCTACCAGGCCCGGTTCAACCGCTACCTGCACAACCGCGGCATCAAGGACACCTCCGATCAGCGGGTCTGGGCGTTTCTCGGCGACGGCGAGATGGGTGAACCGGAGTCGCTGGGCGCCATCGGCCTGCCGGCCCGGGAGGAGCTGGACAACCTCACCTGGGTGATCAACTGCAACCTGCAGCAGCTCGACGGCCCGGTACGCGGCAACGGCAAGATCGTGCAGGAACTGGAGTCGATGTTCCTCGGCGCCGGCTGGCACGTGATCAAGGTGCTGTGGGGCCGGGACTGGGACCCGCTGCTGGCCGCCGACAAGTCCGGTGCGCTGATCAACAAGATGAACACCACCCCGGACGGGCAGTTCCAGACCTACCTGGTCGAGGACGGGGCCTACATCCGGAACAACTTCTTCTCCGACCCTCGGTTGCAGAGGATGGTCGCCAACATGAGCGACGAGGAGATCAAGGTCCTCTCCCGGGGCGGCCACGACTACCGCAAGGTGTACGCGGCGTTCAAGGCGGCTACCGAACACGTCGGCCAGCCAACCGTGATCTTGGCGCAGACGGTCAAGGGGTGGACGATCGACGCGCTGGAGGGCAAGAACGCCACCCATCAGATGAAGAAGCTGACCGTCAAGGACCTCAAGGCGTTCCGGGACCGGCTCTATCTGGAGATTCCCGACAGCCAGCTCGAGGACGCGTACGACCCGCCCTACTACCACCCGGGCAACGACTCGGAGGAGATCCGCTATCTGCAGGAGCGGCGCCGGGAGCTCGGTGGTTACCTGCCCGAGCGGCGGGTCAAGCCGACCATCATCAAGCTGCCAGGCGACGAGGTGTACGCGCCGCTGATGGAGTCTGCCGGGGAGAAGACCAAGGTGGCCACCACCCAGGCCTTCGTCCGGCTGCTCCGGGACCTGATGCGGGACAAGGAGATCGGTCACCGGATCGTGCCTATCGCACCGGACGAGTTCCGCACCTTCGGCATGGACTCGATGTTCCCGACAGCCAAGATCTACAACCCGCACGGGCAGACGTACGAGTCGGTGGACCGCAAGCTGTTGCTGTCCTACAAGGAGTCCGAGCAGGGCCAGCTGCTGCACGAGGGCATCTCCGAGATCGGCGCGATGGGATCGACCATCGCGGCCGGGTCGTCGTACGCCATGCACGGCGAGCCGATGATCCCGGTCTACATCTTCTACTCGATGTTCGGCTTCCAGCGCACCGGTGACTTCATCTGGGCGATGGCCGACCAACTCGCGCGCGGCTTCCTGCTCGGCGCTACCGCCGGCCGGACCACGCTGACCGGCGAGGGGCTGCAGCACGCCGACGGACACTCCCCGCTGCTGGCCAGCACCAACCCGGCGGTCGTGCACTATGATCCGGCATTCGCGTACGAGATCGGGCACATCATCAAGGACGGCCTGCGCCGGATGTACGGCCACGATGACCCGGATCATCCCGATGGTGAGGACCTGATCTACTACCTGACCGTCTACAACGAGCCGGTGAGCCAGCCCGGTGCGCCGGAGGGCCTGGACATCGAGGGGCTGCTCCGCGGGATGTACCACTACGCATTCTCACCCCTTGAAGGTGATCATCCGGGCGCCCAGATCCTCGTCTCCGGCGTCACCATGACCGCGGGCCTGAAGGCTCAGCAGATGCTGGCCGACGAATGGGGCGTGGCCGCCGACGTCTGGTCGGTGACCTCGTGGAACGAGCTGCGCCGCGAGGCCGTCGAGGTCGAGCACTGGAACCTGACCCATCCGGACCAGGAGCGGCGCTGGCCGCATGTCACCAGGGTGCTGCACGAAAGACCAGGCCCGGTGATCGCGGCCAGCGACTACATGCGGGCGGTGCAGGACCAGATCGCACCCTGGGTACAGCAGACCTGGTGCTCACTGGGCACGGACGGCTTCGGGTTCGCCGACACCAGGGCGGCCGCTCGCCGCTACTTCATGGTCGACGCGGAGTCGATCGTGGTGGCCACGCTCCAGGGCCTGGCCCGGGACGGCGCGTTCGAGCCGAGCACCGTACGCGAGGCCTTCGACCGCTACCGACTGGACGACCCGACAGCTGTGGCCGGAGTGCAGCAGGAGGGCGCCGGGGCGTAGCGGCGCTTACTCTGCACTAACTGTTGGCGGACGACACAGATTCCGACGCTCTCCCTGCCGTCTGCCGACAGTTACGTGAGGGAGGCGTGCTCAGCTTGCCCGCAAGGCACTGATCGCGTCGGCAAGAGCCTGACGGTTGCCGGCGACCTGCCAACGCACGCCTTGCACAGGGACCTCCTCCGCCACGCCGCCTGCCCCGATCACCAGGGCCGCACCGGGCACCCAGTCCCACGGGTTCAGGTTGGCCTGCAGGAAGAGCCCGAGCCGGCCGCTGGCCACCCCGGCCAGGTCCACCGAGGCCGAGCCCATCATCCGTACCGTCGCGGCACGGGCGGTCGTCGACAGCCAGGAGCTGATCCGTGCTTGGTTGTTCATGTGACGCGGATGGAAGTACGTCACGACCGAGACCTCAGCCAGCGGTTGGTCCGGCAGCTCGTCGACGGCCACTCCGTTGAGCGTGGTGCGCTGCTCGCGCCCGCCCACCCAGAGCTCGTCCAGAGCCGGGGCGTAGACCGCGCCGATCAGCGGCCCCTCGACATCGGCCAGACCGATGGCCGTGCACCAGTACGGGATGTGGGATAGGAAGTTGTAGGTCCCGTCCACCGGGTCGACGTACCAGGTCCGTCCTCTCCCGGATCTCCGCGTGCCCTCCTCCCCGACGAGCCCGTCGTCGGGCCGCGACTCGGCCAGCCGCCTCGCGAGCAGTTCCTCCGCCGCATGGTCGGCAGCCGACACCACATCGGAGATGGAGGTCTTGTACTCGCGGTCCAGGCCCTCGGCCAGCATCCGGCTGGCCAGCTGCCCAGCCTCACACACCAGCTCGGCCGCCAGGCTTGCGTCGTCCACGCGCCGACCCTAGTCGCAACGTCGACCCTTCCCCGACTTGTCAGAAGCTCAACTCGCTATGGCCCGCTGAGTTTCTGACAAGTCGGACCTATCAGCGGGCCAGGGCCAGCCAGGTGTCCACCACGGTGTCCGGGTTGAGCGACATGGACTCGATGCCCTCGGCGAGTAGCCACTGGGCGAGGTCGGGGTGGTCGCTCGGGCCCTGACCGCAGATGCCGACGTACTTGCCGCGCGCCTTGCACGCCTTGAT
>JBKPNA010000198.1:0-4081 GCA_046765695.1 Actinomycetota bacterium
GCGTACAACGCCAGCTGCAGGTCCTGTACGGCGGTGCTGTGGCTGACCGCGACCAGGGCGGCGCCGGTGTCCAGCGCCTGACGGGCCAGCAGCGGGATCTGGCTCCCCCCGGCCGCCAGCCCAACCACCCGGAATCGGTCGCCCTGACCGGCGACGACCTCGAGAGCCTGAGTGCCGATGGACCCGGTGCTGCCCAGCACCACCACGTCGCGCACGGGCCAAGTGTGTCAGGTCAACAGCAACCGCCCGGCGTGGAACCCGCCGACAGCGGTGTCTGCCTCCGTGCCCAGTGGTTGCGCCTGGAAGTTCGTCGAGGGTCCCGCGTCGTCCAGGTGGATGGCTCGCAAGGCCGACGAGGGAGGGATACCGGGTCGTATCTCGACCGAGGAGAACGCCGCGAGGCGCCGCCTGGGAGGCGCGGGCCCCGACGAACTTCCGGGCGTGACCACTAATCTGAACCGGTGAGCCGAGCGAGCCTGCCGCGCAGCACGCCGACGGCCGAAGGGGTATCCGCGGCCGGCATTTCAGCCTTCCTGGATGCGGTCGAGTCAGACCCCGCCATCGCCCTGCACAGCCTGATGATCGTCCGCCACGGCCGGGTCGTCGCCGAGGGATGGTGGTCGCCGTACCGCCCCGACGACGTACACCTGCTCTACTCGGTGAGCAAGAGCTTCACCTCCACCGCGCTGGGCTTCGCAGTCGCCGAGGGACGGCTCTCGCTGGACGACACCGTGGTGCAGCACTTTCCGGAGCTCGACCCGGGCGCCTTCGGGCCGCGGGCACGAGCCATCACCGTCGAGCAGCTGGCCCGGATGGCGACCGGGCACCGGGAGGACACGCTCGAACCCATGGTGAGGGCCGATGAGGCCGAACCGGTGCGTGGGTTCCTCGGCATCGAACCCGAGGCGGCGCCCGGCTCGGTCTTCCTCTACAACAACGGCGCGACCTACGTCCTCGGAGCGATCGTCCAGGAGCGGACCGGCCTGAGCCTGACCGAGTACCTGCAACCGCGGCTGTTCGATCCGCTCGGCGTACCTCCGCCGCACTGGGACACCCTGCGCGGCCGGCGGCAGATGGGCTACTCGGGGCTGCACCTGACCTCCGAACAACTGGCCCGGTTCGGGCTGCTCTACCTGCAGCAGGGCCGCTGGGCTGGTTCGCAGGTTCTGCCGCCGGGATGGGTCGCCCAAGCGACCCGGCTGCAGACGCCGACCCCGAACGAGCCCGAGCCCGACTGGCGCCGCGGCTACGGCTACCAGTTCTGGCAGAGCAAGCACGGTTACCGGGGTGACGGGGCGTACGGACAGTTCTGCCTGGTGCTGCCCGAGCAGGACGCGGTGGTGGTGACCACCGGGGAGACCGAGACGATGCAGGCGATCCTCGACGCGGTCTGGGCGCATCTGATCCCCGCGTTCGACAGTCCGTCGTCCACGGCGGACGACGACCGGCTCGCGGCGCGTCTCGCTGCTCTCGCGCTGCCCACCGAAGTTGCGGGCACCAGCTCCGGCGACGACCACGTAACGGCATCCGCGCTGACCGAGCAGCCGGACGGTTGGGTCCTCACGGTTGCCGCAGCCGATCGCCAGCTGGAGGTCGGCTGCGGTGACGGGCAGTGGCGCCGGACCTCGCTACCCGTCGGGAATGGGCTGGGGCTGGTGGTCGAGGCCCGAGGCCGGTGGGCAGATCCCGACACCTTCAGCGCCGAGCTGATCTTCGTGCACACTCCGCACCGGATGACGGTCAGGTACGAACCTGGCACCGGCAGCTCGACGGCCAGCTGGCGGACGGTCCCGCTGGGAGCTACGTCCCTGGCCACCCCGGCCACCGCCACATAGCAGCGGGCTCGCCGGCCGCCTGGCAGAATCGCCGGCACCATGACCCGCCGGCTGCTCGAGGTCGAGACCCTGGCCGCGTTCGACCGCCACATCCGGCGTACCCGGACCCTGAACGGCTGGTTCGTCCAGTCACTCAACCTGACCCGGCGGTCGGAAGCGCTGCTTGCCGTCGATCCCCGGGGTGGCGTGTTCCTCGGCTGCCGCTTCGACCCCGCGGTCGAGCAACGGCTCCGGGCGGGCGGTGCGCTGCTCTTTCCTCGGCTGCCGGACCTGCCTTTCAATCCGTACCGGGCGCGGCTGTACGACGCCGTTGAGCTGTACGGATCCGGCGAGGTCGCAGCCAGCCCGGACGCGCTGATCTACGCCTGGGCCCGGTCGCCGCAGGCGGCCACGCTCTCCGGGGAGCTGGCCACCACGCTGCACGACCACGCGATCACCGACGCGCTGAACGACGCCACGGCGCAGATCGAGCCGCGCTCGGTGGTCGGCATCATGGGCGGGCATGCCCTGCCACGGACCGACCCGGCGTACCGGGCGGCGGCCCAGCTCGGCGCGCATCTCGCCGCAGCGGGTCACACGGCGCTGACCGGCGGCGGACCGGGAGCCATGGAAGCCGGCAACCTCGGCGCCTACCTGAGTGCCTGGCCGGATGCCTTGGATGAGGCGCTGGACATGCTGGGAGCGGCCCCGACCTACTGGCCGGATGTGGACGCTTGGGTCACCGCGGCGTACTCCGTACGCGAGCGGTGGCCTGCTGCGGCAGCTGGTGCGAGCCTGGCGATTCCCACCTGGTTCTACGGCCACGAGCCGGCGAACCTGTTCGCCACAGGGATTGCGAAGTACTTCGCCAACGCACTGCGCGAGGACACCCTGCTGCACCGCTGCCGCGGCGGCATCGTCTACCTCCCCGGCCAGGCCGGCACTGTGCAGGAGATCTTCCAGGCGGTCACCGAGAACTTCTACGCCGCAGACACCGGCCAGGTGGCTCCGCTGATCCTGGTCGGAGTCGACTACTGGACCAACCAGCTGCCCGCCTGGCCCTTGCTGCAGCGGCTCGGTGCTGGTCGGCCGATGGGCGACGTCGTGCGTTGCGTGGATGAGATCGAGGGTGCGCTCGACCTGCTCCTCGCCGAGTTGCCCCGGCATTCGGCTCGAAGCCGAGCCCGGAATTCCTAGGTTCGGCACAGGTTCGGCCCAGCACCATGCCAGGGCCGGCCGGGATGGTTTGTGACTCCAATAGACCAACGACGAAGGAGTTCTCGTGCCATCGAAGAAGACCGCCGTAGCCGTCGCGGCCGGCGTGCTGTCGCTCGGGGCGGGTGTCGGCATCGCCGGTGTCGCCTCGGCCGATCCCACCGCAACCCCGAGTGCGTCACCGACTGCCAGCGGCACCCAGAGCCCCAGTGGCACCCCGACCGCGGGAACCGGTCAGCCCGGCGACGGCCGCCACGGCCATGGCTTCCGCGACATCGAGCTGGCGAGCGAACTAGCCAGCAAGCTGGGCGTCAGCCAGGACAAGGTCGAAGAGGCGCTGCGTGCGTTCTGGGAGGAGAACCGTCCCACCACCAAGCCGGACCCCCAGGCCGCCCCACCGGACCCGGCGGCACGGGACGCGGCCCTCGCCAAGGCCCTGGCACAGAAGCTCGGCGTTGACGAGGCGAAGGTCACCACGGCCCTCAAGGAGATCCGGGAGGCTCGGCAGGCCGAGCGGGCAGCCGCACTCAAGACCAGACTCGACAAGGCCGTGGCCGACGGAACGCTGACCCAAGCCGAGGCCGACGCCGTGACCAAGGCCGTGCAGAAGGGCGTGATCAACCCCGGCGGCCCACGCTGACCGGCCGCCCTTTCTTCGGAAACCGGTCACAGACGACAGCAGATCAGCCGGATCTGCTGTCGTTTGTGACCGGTTTCCGGGAAATTGGCTCGCGCGTCATCACCGATGCCAGTGCCGCGACCCGCGGGCTGGCCAGTACGTCCTCCAGCAGCATCGGTGACCCGTCGGGCCCGGTCAGCGGCACCCGCCAGTTGGGATTTTCGTCTCGGGTTCCCGGCTGGTTCTGGGCCTTCCGGTCGCCGACGGCATCGGTCAGCGCGACGCACAGCAGCCGGGACGGGGTCAGCGTGAGATAGTGGTGCAACGCCTCGATGGTCTGCTGCTCCGTCGCGTCACCCGACAACAGCCCATGGCTCCGGAGATTGTCCAGCCAGGCCCCGCGTTCGGCTTCGTCGGCCTCCAACTCCTCGGC
>JBKPNA010000199.1:0-3619 GCA_046765695.1 Actinomycetota bacterium
GTCCTGGCCGCCGGACTCGGCGTAGAACGGGGTCTGCTCGAGGACCACCTCCACCACGGAGCCCTCTCCGGCCGCATCCACCAGCTCACCGTCAGCGACGATGCCGCGGACCTTCGACTCGGTTGCCAGTTCCGTGTAGCCGGTGAACGGCGTCGGCCCGTCCGCCCGCAGCTGTTTGTAGACCTCGCTGGCCTGCGCGCCGGCCTTCTTGGACTTGGCGTCGGCCTTGGCCCTGTCCTTCTGCTCCTGCATCAGCCGGCGGAAGGTCGGCTCGTCGACGGTCCGGCCCTGCTCGGCGGCCATCTCCAGGGTCAGGTCGATCGGAAACCCGTACGTGTCGTGCAGCTGGAACGCCCAGTCGCCGCCCAGCTGCGTCTCCCGGGCCGTCTTGGCGTCGGCGACCGCGAGGTCGAAGATCTGGGTGCCGGTGGTGAGGGTGCGCCGGAACGCCTCCTCCTCCGCGTACGCGATCTGGGAGATGCGGGCCCGGTCGGAGCTGAGCTCCGGGTAGGACTCGGCCATCAGGTCCCGGCTGATCGGGAACAGCTCGGGAAACACCGGCTCAGCCACGCCGAGCAGCCGCATGGCCCGGACCACCCGTCGCAGCAGTCGCCGCAGCACATACCCGCGGGCCTCGTTACCCGGAGTGACACCGTCGCCGATCAGCATCAGACCGGACCGGACGTGGTCGCCAACCACCCGAAGCCGGACGTCGTCGTCTGCCGCCGCGCCGTACTTCTTGCCCGCCATCTCGGCCGCGTGGGTGATCACGGGATACACCTGGTCGATCTCATAGAGGTTGTCCACGCCCTGCAGCAGGTAGGCGACCCGCTCCAGGCCGAGACCGGTGTCGATGTTCTTGCGCGGCAGGGGGCGCAGCACGTCGAAGTCGTCCTTGGCCCGAACGGTGGATAGCTCCTCCTCCATGAAGACCAGGTTCCAGATCTCCAGGAACCGGTCCTCGTCGACGATGGGGCCGCCGTCGGGGCCGTAGTCCGGGCCGCGGTCGACATAGATCTCGCTGCACGGGCCGCCCGGGCCGGGGATGCCCATGTGCCAGTAGTTGTCCAGTACGCCGCGGCGCTGGATCCGCTCGGGGGCCAGCCCGGCGATGTTCTCCCAGAGCAGTGCGGCCTCGTCGTCGCTCTGCAGCACGGTGACCCAGATCTTGTCCGGGTCGAACCCGTAGCAGCCGTCCTCGATCGAACCGGTGACCAGGTCCCAGGCGTACTTGATCGCCTCGGCCTTGAAGTAGTCCCCGAAGGAGAAGTTGCCGTTCATCTGGAAGAAGGTGGCGTGCCGGGTGGTCTTGCCCACCTCTTCGATGTCCAGGGTGCGGACGCACTTCTGCACGCTGGTGGCCCGGTCGAAGGGTGGCGTCTCGACGCCGGTGAAGTACGGCTTGAACTGCACCATGCCGGCATTGACGAACAGCAGGGTGGGGTCGTTGTAGAGCAGTGGAGCGGACGGCACGACTTCGTGGCCGCGTGACGCGAAGAAGTCCAGGAAGCGGCGCCGGATCTCGGCGGTTCTCATGATCGGTTGTCCTTGTACGAGGTCGGAGGGGATTACGAGCTGTCAGGCAGGCCGAGCTCGTCGCGGAGTTCCGCTTCGCGCTCGGCCATGGCAGCTCGTAGCCGCTCCGGGAAGTCGCGTGCGGACGCCCCCGCCCCGGCTGCGCTGTCCGCCACGCGCCGGCTGATCGCCTCTGGACTGGCGTTGTTCAGCGCCCGCCGGATCTTGACCAAGACGTAGACGGCTACGCCTGCCCCCAGTGCGAACCAGAAGAAGCGGCGGATCACTCGTCACCGCGCTTCGTCCGGCGGCGGGAACCGTTGGCACGGATGGCCTTACGAACGCCGTAGCTGAAGGCGGCGGTCTTGATCAGCGGGCCACCCAGCGTCGCGGAGAACAGACTCGTCATCTGAGCCGCGTTCTGGCTGACCACGGTGGCGTTGGCGCTCACCTTCGCCACGTCCTCGGTGACCAGGCTCAGCTTCTCCAGCTCGGTGTTGGTCGCCGCCACGGTCCCGCGCAGCTCGGTGAGGATCGGCACCGACTCGTGCCCGATGTCGCGGACGGCGAGCCGTACCTCCTCCAGCACGCGGCCCAGCTTCAGCAGCGGTACCGCGGCGAGCGCCACAAGAGCGACGAAGGCGATGGCCGCGATCAGGCCAGCGATGGCTCCAACGGTCATGGGCCGTCCTTGATTCGTGTGTTTCGAGTGTGCCGAACCGCAGCGTTGCGATCCGGCTATAGACCATATCGCGGGCTTGTTACGGTCGCCGCCAGGTTCTAGCGGCCGAGCAGCTCATCGATCCGCGCCAGCCGCTCGCCCAGGGCCGCCTCGGCCCCGTGGTCGGTGGGCCGGTAGTAGACCACGCCGGTCAGCTCGTCGGGAAGATACTGCTGGCTGGCCACACCGTGCGGGTGGTCATGGGCGTACTGGTAGCCCTTGCCGTGACCATGGCGTTTCGCCCCGGAATAGCTGGCGTCGCGCAGGTGCCTCGGCACCAGCCCGATCCGGCCGGCCTCGACATCGGCGATAGCGGCGTCGATCGCCCTGATCACGGCATTGGACTTCGGCGCGAGCGCCAGGGCCACCACGGCCTGGGCCAGGTTGATCCGGCCCTCCGGCATGCCGATGAACTGCACCGCCTCGGCCGCGGCGACGGCGGTCGTCAGCGCCGTCGGATCCGCCAGCCCGACGTCTTCCGAGGCCAAGATGACCAGCCGCCGGGCGATGAACCGGGGATCCTCCCCCGCCGCGATCATCCGGGCCAGGTAGTGCAGCGCGGCCTGCACGTCGGAGCCCCGGATCGACTTGATGAACGCGCTGATCACGTCGTAGTGCTGGTCACCGTCCCGGTCGTAGCGGACCGCCGCCTTGTCCACCGACCGCTCGACGACCTCTGTCGTGATCAGGTCGGAGCTGACGGCGGCCGCGGCCGCCGCTGCCTCCTCCAGGTAGGTCAGTCCGCGTCTCGCGTCGCCGCCGGCCAGCCTGACGATGGTCTCCCGAGCCTCCGGCTCCAAGGTGTACGCCTCGGCCAGGCCGCGGTCGGACTCCAGGGCGCGGGTGAGCAGTGCGGAGATGTCCGCGTCGGTCAGCGGGCGGAGGGTGAGCAGCAGCGACCGGGACAGCAGCGGTGAGATCACCGAGAAGCTGGGGTTCTCGGTGGTGGCCGCGATCAGGGTGACCAGGCGATTCTCCACCGCCGGCAGCAGCACGTCCTGCTGGGTCTTGGAGAACCGGTGCACCTCGTCGACGAACAGCACCGTCGACCGCCCGTTGCGCAGGTCACGCCGGGCCTGGTCGAGGACAGCCCGCACCTCCTTGACGCCGGCGGTGACCGCCGACAACTCGACGAAGGCAGCGTCCGCTTGCCGGGACACGACGGCGGCGATGGTGGTCTTGCCCGAACCGGGCGGCCCCCAGAGGAAGACCGACATCGCCTCGCCGGCCGCCAGCCGACGCAGGGGCGAGCCCGGCCCCAGGAGGTGGTCCTGCCCGACGATCTCGTCCAGGGTGCGCGGTCGCATCCGCACCGCCAGGGGCAAACCCGCCCGTTCGCCGTCCGTAAGGCTGCCGCCGCCGGTCGCCGGCTGAGCCCCCACC
>JBKPNA010000200.1:0-8865 GCA_046765695.1 Actinomycetota bacterium
GGGCTACGGTTCACCAACCGGGCAGCGGCCCGCGAGATGCCGCTCTACCTGTTCAAGAACGCCCAGGCGTTCACCGCGGCCATCGAAAGACACGTCCGCAAGGCGCTCGAGCACGGCCTCTACGGCTGGCGCGTGACCGACGCCCTGGTCACGCTGACCGAGGTCGGATACAGCGTCGCCGACGGCCCACCCTCGCGGCGGGGACCGACCAGCACCGCGTACGACTACCGCCAGGTCACACCCGTCGTGGTCGCCGAGGCGCTCCGGCAGGCCGGTACCCGCGTCTGTGAGCCAGTCCTGCAGGTGCTGGTCGAGGTGCCGAGCTCCAGTGCGGTCGCCATCCAGCAGCTCGTCACCCGCTGGGGTGCCCAGCTGACATCGGTGACGGCGGTCGGCGACCTCACCCGGCTCGAGGTGCGACTCGTGGCGGGCAGGCTGCACGAGCTGCAACGTCAGCTTCCCGACCTGACCGGCGGAGAGGGCTCGATCGAGCACCGGTTCGACGGCTACGACCCGGTGCTCGGCACGCCGCCCACCCGACGCGGTACCGATACGGCGGCAGCCAAGCTCTAAAAGGTCACTCGCTGCGACGCGGGATCGATCGGGACAGTGGCTCGGGTACTTGGCCTCCAGCAGCACCGCGACGGGCTTGCCGGTGCAGGTCCGTGAGCGCCCGCCGATGCACAGCTGATCGGCGTCTCTGCACAAATTGACTTGTCCAAGATCTTTCACTCCGCAGCGTTCCGTGTGCAGAATGAGATGTTGCGGGCCTAGTCATTCGGGGGAAGTTATGCGCCTGGTCAAAACTCTACTCGGCACTGTGGCGGCGGGCGTCTTGCTGCTGCCGGCTGCGGTCGCCCAAGCCGCTGATGGGGACGTCTTGGTGAACGTTGGCAGTCCTGTCGGCCCGTTCTCGGCCAACAAGCAGAACGAGCCGGCCCTGGCGGTGGACGCCGCGCACCCAACGGTGCTGGCGGCCGGCGCCAACGACAACATCGACATGGAGGCCTGCAACGCCGGCGACGACACGACGTGCCCGTTCACCGAGGGAGTCGGTGTCTCGGGGATCTATTTCTCCTTCGACTCCGGAGCCACCTGGACTCAGCCGACCTATTCGGGCAACTCCGCTCGGCACTGCACCGGTGCGCCTGGTCCGGATCCAGAATGCGCGCCGCGGGTAGGCCCGATCGGTACGCTGCCCAATTACTACGAGCACGGATTGGTCTCTGATGGCGATCCTGCGTTGGCTTTCGGGCCGGTGCCAGACGGTCAGGGGCGGTTCTCATGGGCCAACGGCTCGCGGCTGTACTACGCCAACCTGACCGCAACGCTGCCGGGCCAGTCGCCATTCAATGGCTTCGAGGCGATAGCGGTATCGCACACTGATGACGTCCGAGCCGCCGCAGCTGGCAGTAACGCGGCTTGGAGCGCTCCGGTGATCGCCAGCAAGCAAAACTCGGCCCTGTTCGCTGACAAGGAGCAGATCTGGGCTGACAACGCCGCCAGCAGCCCGTTCTTCGGCCATACATATGTCTGCTATGCCGGCTTCCGCTCCGCATCACACGGGGGACAGCCGCTGTTCGTGTTGACCTCCCGGGACGGCGGGGACAGCTGGCAGCAGAAGCAGGTCACCTCGGCGACCAACAACACACGTAGCCGCAATGGCTTCGGCCGCTCGGGCTGCACGGTCCGTACCGATTCCCACGGAGTGGTGTACGTCTTCGACTACCAGTTCGCCTTCAACGCAACCCAGGCTGCGGCGGGGCAGATGCAGCTGATCAAGTCCTTCGACGGCGGTGCGACCTGGACGCGGCCGGCCAACTTGTTCACGGCGTACGACACCTGCAACTACTTCGAGCCTTCGATCGGCCGCTGCGTCGAGGACGGCGTCGGCGGGGCGCGCAGTGATCTCTCGCCAGCACCCTCGGTCGACATTGCCAATGGGGCGCCGACTGGCACCGACGCCACCAACCGACTCGTCTTGACCTGGGTGGACGGCCGGGACGGTCTCAATCACGAGCACGTCATGTTCACCTCATCGGCCGCAGGCGCGACGTCCTGGAGCACACCGGTGGCGATCGAGCGCGCTGGGGATCGCGGCTACTACTCGGCTCCAGCCATTTCTCCGAACGGTACCGACGTGTACCTGACCTACAACGCCTTCACCGAGCCGTTCAAGACCAGTGCGGTCGGCGCAGCCAACGATCGACCTTTGGTCGGCGTGGTGCTGCATGCGGATGTGGGCGGTACTGTCGGCACCTTCACGCAGCTGCACCGCGGTGCAGCCGGTGACGCCCGTGGCTCCAGCCAGAACAACCTGGCGGCGGAGTTCCTCGGCGACTACGTCTACGCCGTCGCGACGCGTACCTACGGCGCAGCGGTGTGGAACGACGTACGCAATGCGGCGGACTGCCCCGCGATCGACGCCTACCGGCAGGCACTGCACGACGAGGCGGTCGCGACGGGCGCGCGCACGGCCGATGCCGAGGAGCCGCGTGGTGAGGAGGACAAGGTGCAGAACGGCAAGGAGGCCGACCAGGAGGATCCCGCGACCCCGCCCGCCGTCCAAGCGGCCTGCCCGACGGCGTTCGGCAACAGCGACATCTACGGTGGCACGTGGACTGACCCCACACCGTAGCGAGGCAGGTCAGAGCTGGGTCGCGGCTCAGACCAGGCGGTGCTCGAAGGCGAACGCCGCTGCCGCGGTCCGGGACCCGACGTCGAGGTTGGCGAAGATGTTCGACAGATGCCGGGCGGCACCGCACCACGCATCGGTCCAAGGGTCGCCTCCGGCGACAGGCGCCGGCTGGGCGGCGGAGATACGTGGCGGATTCCTGACGGAGGCACTAGAGGCCAGCGGTTCTGCCGCACCACGCGAACACGGCGGGCAGGGTCTGCCGGTAAACCGTGTAGTTGTGTCCACCCGAAGGAAGCACAACGGTCGCGACGTTCGGGTAGCCCCTGGTTTCTGCGATCACTTGCGCCGAGTCGGCGTAGTGGACACCCGCATAGGAGTGCACGTCCGCTTTCGAGACGACGATGAGCAGATTGGCGTACCGCTGCCCCGGTTGCTGGATCAACCAGCGCGGCGAGTTCTCCCGCCGCAACGTGGCGCTGCCACCGAACAGGTCCCCGGTGCTGGAATCTGTTTCGGCGCCGAAGTAGCCACCGATCGTTGCGGCGGCGTTGAAATCCGGTCGATGGCGGAGGAGTAGCTTCGCGGCGCAGAATCCGCCGGTGCTCCAGCCGGCCGCCGACCACTGCCTGCCGTCCAGCGCGACACGGAAGTGGCTGAGGACAGCATTTCGGACATCGGTTGCCAGCCAGGTTTCCGCCTGGGGCCCGTGCGGCACGTTCGTGCACTCGGTGTCGCGTGGTGGGTCAATCATCAGCGGCGGGAAGACCGCAACAAACGGTTTGACAGCGTGGGACCGGATCGCCTGTGTGGCCTGGCGGGCGAACTGGAATTGTGTGAAGACACTCTCCGGCGTCGAAGGTTGACCCGGCATCATCATCAGAACCGGGAATCGTGTCTTCCTCGCAGCCGGGCTGTCGTACTGCGGCGGGAGCCAGACCAGCACGATTCCGCTTGCCCTTGAGGCCTTGCCGGTTACCGTCAGCAAGACAACGCGCCCTTCGCCGCGCGTCTGCGGGACTACTCCATTCGCTGCTGCATGCAGCGAGCCTTGCGGTGAACCGCCGAACAGGTCAGCCCAGTTGTCATAGAAGCCAAAGGTGTAGTTGGCCCACACCCCCACTGCCGCTACTGCAACCACCTGGGCGGTCAGAATTGCGAGGAAGCGAGGAATGGCGTCGAGCACCCTGCGTCGTCCTGTTTGCCGGGTTAGCACCAGGACGATCGGAATGAGCAGCGCCAATGCCACAAGCACGATCAGCAGCGGCCGTCCGGTGAGGCTCATCGGTCCCCCACGAACTTTGCTGGATGGTCGAGAGGGCTATTAGGGCTTGCTCGCAATTGGGCCGGTCTGCCGGGTGGGTCTAACAACCCGTTCATACGCCAACCGTGGCCTGAGCCGCAGCCGGTGTCCTCGCAGCAGGCGTCCATCTTCGATACCGGCTGGCAGGGGGCTCACCGCTGAGGGGCACCCGCCAGACCAGGTCTGACCGCGGAAGAAGGCCGTGATACTGAGCTAGGAACTAGCGATCGGGATGGTGACAGTCAGGGCGGTGCCCTGCCCGGTGGCGCTCGTAACGGTGATCGTTCCGCCCAATGCCTGGACTCGGTCAGCGAGCCCGACCAGTCCCGACCCACGGCCCGGGTCGGCGCCGCCAACTCCATCATCACTGACGAGCAGCGAGAGGCCGCCCTCGCGGGCCCGGACCCTGACCTGGACGACGGACGCCTGGGCGTGCTTGGCCGCATTCGCGAGCGCTTCGGAAACGACGTAGTAGGCGCCGACTTCCACCGACTCAGGCAGCCGACCTGGAAGATCAACCTCGAGCTCGACGGGGACCGGCGATCTCCGGCCGAGGGACTTGAGCGCTGGACCAAGGCCGCCCTCGGACAGGATCGCTGGGTGGATGCCTCGCGACAGCTCTCGCAGGTTGTCCAACGAAGTGGTCAAGTCGTCCGCGATGGCCGAGAGTTGAAGCCTCAATCCCGACAGCTCGGCTGGGACTTCAGCTGCGGTCGTACGGAGCTCGAGCAGGATCGACACCAGCCGTTGCTGTATGCCGTCGTGCAGGTCACGCTCGATACGACGCCGCGACTGGTCCGCGGCAGCGACAATCCGTTTCCGGGACGCCAGCAATTCGTCCCGGCTCTCTTCCAGGGACGCGGCCATGGTATTGAAACTGCGCTCCAGGACACCTATCTCACCGGCGCCCCGGTCGGCAAGCCGCGCAGTGAGGTCACCTCCAGCGAGCCGTTCTGCCATCCCGGCGGCCTCGCGGAGCGGCCGGACGATCGTCAGATATTCGGCCACGACGAAAGCCGCTATCAGCAGGATCGATAAGGCCAGGCCGCCGATCCCGGCGAGCACAGCGCGGTTGAGCATTGCCTCTGCACGCTGCTGCCGGGCGCTCGCCACCTTCAGCTCACTGCCGATGAAGTCGTCGAAGTCGCTACGGATCTCGTCGACCCGACGTATCCCTTCTGCGGTGACAGCGTCCGTACGCGCCGCGGCACGGTCGCGCTCTGCCAGGCTACGGACGGGAATGTAGTAGTCGTCGATGTAGGACCTGGTGGCTTGCACGATCCGTTCAGCCCGGACAACTTGAGCGGGGTTGTCCACGACGAGCCGTTGCAGCGTCGCGGCCTGTTGGCCAAAGGATGCCCGAGCGGTCTCCGCTGGCTTCAGGTCCTCCGATCGACCGGTAATCAAATAGCCGCGGAGTCCCGTCTCGAGGTCGGCAACAAGCCGCTCCAGCTGGTTGGCGACCACCAGCACCTGTTGAGATCGGTTGGCCTTCAGTTCGGATTGATGCAGATCGGCGACCGAGGACAGCACAACACCGAAGGCAGCCGCGCCAACCAGCACCAACGAGACGCCCATGATCAGCGTCCGACGGGCCAGGCTTCCTTTCACCGGCCACCTTGCGGCGCGCTCACTCGGGCGAGGCTAGCCCATAATGTCGGCCATGACGACGGTGCGGCCTTCAGGGACATCCATCCCGGCGAGAACCGCGGGATATCGAATCGACACGCGATGCGGGTAGTACTGGTCGAGGACGAACTGCTTCTCCGTGAAGGGATGGCGAGCCTGCTCGAACGCTCGGGCATCCAGGTTGTCGGTCAGGCAGGCGATGCCATCCAACTCCTCCAACTCATCGGCGACGCTTCGCCCGATCTGGTCGTCATCGACATCCGGATGCCTCCGACCCGTACTCGCGAAGGGCTGGAGGCAGCCCGGCAGATCCGCGAACAGTACCCCGACATCGGCATTCTGGTGTTGTCGGCTCACGCCGAGGTGGAGCACGCGATGGAGCTGCTGGCGACCGGTCGCGGCATCGGCTACCTGCTCAAGAGCCGTATCACCGACGTCACCGAATTTCTCGACACCCTTGACCGGATAGCGAAGGGCGGCTCAGTCGTCGACCCGGCACTGGTGCAGGAGCTCCTCACCGTTCGTCGCCGCATCGACCCGCTTGCCGCGCTCAGCGAGCGCGAACGCGAGGTGTTGGCGCTGATGGCAGAGGGACGTTCCAACGCCGGCATTGCACATCGGCTGTGGGTGACCGAGGGCACGGTCGAGAAGCACGTCCGAAGCATCCTGCAGAAGCTCAACCTGCCCGAAACTGAGGAGGATCATCGCCGCGTCCTTGCGGTCGTCACCTTCCTCCAAGCGCAATAGCGACAGTCCGGCTACCTGTTCTGGCCGGCCGGATCGAGCAGCTCGTGAATGCGCTGGCCTGACAAGGTGGCGGATTCTGACGTAGGGCACTAGAGCTGGGACATCGACCAGTCCACCGGCTCGGGCGGCACGACTGGAGTGCCCACGTCGAGCTGGATGTCCTCATGTTCGGTGAGCACGATGGCACGGGGATCGCCGGCGTACCGCGTCCCGTTGACGTATACGGCGACGGTGCCGGTCACCGGCCCTACTCGCTGTCCACTAAGCGGCTGACCCCAGATGGCGAAGAAGTCGCCAAGCGTGTACTCCCGCCGTGTCGGGGACTCGACGTGGATGACGCCGTCGCCGGCGTGCGTGTGCAGCCAGTAGTAGCACCGGGTCGCCTCGGCGAACGGACCCAGTGCCGTCTGTGTCACCTCCGGCGTCACAACCCCGATCCCGTACGGGATCGACTGCGGTGCTCCGTTCACGAAAACGGCGAGGTGGGTGTGGATGTGGTAGACCACCTGCGCGGAGGCCTCGCATCGGATGCCGTCCACCGGCTTTCCGCTGGCCGCACCAGCGATTGAGGCAAGCGATGCACCGGGCTGCAGGGGGATTCCCTCGGGACCCAGTGCGCCGCTTGCGGTTGTTGCCGCAGGACTTGGCTCACCGCTGTGCCCAGCCGCCGCCTGGGCCGGCCGACGGACGACGGCAACTGTCACTGCGGACGCCAGCACGACCACGATCACGCCGGCGGCAAGCCAGCTGAGGCGTCGGCGACGGGCCTGCCGACGGCGTTCTGCGGCAAGCCGCTGGGCGATCCGCCACTGCCGTTCGCTGGTCATCCGCTGATCCCTTTTCCGTCCGCCACACCGGTCAGACTCGTGCCGTGTCGCGGCGGAACCGCCATGCCGCACCTGTCACGAACACCGCCGTCCAGACGGCCAGATTCAGTACTGCACCCCAGGTGAGCCCGGTCTCCTCGACGGTGATTTCGCGCAGCAACCCGCCCGTCTGCATCACTGCGGCGACCAGCCCGCGCGCCACGGCTTCAGCCGGTGGCATCCCGTAGACCTCGACCGTGCCGGAGCTCGGCCGGGACAGCCCGAGCATCATGTCAATGGTGGTGGTCTTCCCGGCACCGTTGGGGCCCAGGAACGCGACGACCTCCCCAGGGTTCACGGTCAGCTCTATGCCACGCACTGCGTGTACCTGACCAAAGCTCTTGTGCACGCCGCTCAGCCGGACTGAAGGCAGGACCGCTGTCCTGGCGGTTGGCTGGACCAAGGCATGTGTCGTCACGTGTCACTCCTGGTTGAGAGCACTGTTTCCGGACACCGCCCAGCCTTGCCTTCGCCGGCGCGGATCTCGTCGCGGCTAGCGCGAATCTGCGGGTACCCGCTACCCGGTACCGGCAGGCTGGCGGCCAGCAGGCGCTGCACGTCGGAGCCGTCGACCGTCTCCCGCTCCAGCAGCAGTGCCGTGAGCCGGTCCAGCAGCTCCCGGTGATCGATCAGCAGCGTGATCGCGCACTGCTCGGCGTCGTGCAACAACTTGCCGACCTCCTCGTCGATCACCCGCTGGGTGGCCTCGGCGTACGGCCGGGAGCTGAGCTCCTGACCGCCCGGGTACGTCGACTCGCCCGTGCGGAACCCAACGGGGCCGAGGGCAGCGCTCATGCCGTACTCGCGCACCATGCGGGTGGCGACCTCGGTGGCACCGGCCAGATCGCTGGCAGCACCGGTGGAGGTCTCCCGAGGACGATCTATTCCGCAGCTCGCCCACCCATCCGGACGGCCAGTGAGTCCTTCAGGTAGCTCTCGGAGTACAGGTGCCGCTCGTCGACCGGCAGCTGCTCGGTAACGCCCAGTGCCGCCCCGCCGGCAGGATCGTGACCTTGGCCACCGCCGTACGCGGCCATCGCCAGGTCATCGAGTCATTTCTGTTGTCCGCCTCAACTGGTCCGCCGCCGGCGGACGAACGCATCGAAACCCGCGGCGAGCAGCAGCACCGCTCCCGTGACGATGAACTCATAGCCTGAGGAGTTGGCACCCTGGATCAGGTTGCTCATGCCGTTGATGATCACCGCGACGACCAGGCCGCCGAGAATCGCGTCGAGAATGCGACCGTGTCCGCCGTACAGCGAGGTGCCGCCGATGACCGCCGCCCCGACGGCCAGCAACAGTGTGTTGCCGGCGCCGGCGTTCGACTGCAACGACTGCAGCAGTGAGGCTGCGATCATGCCGGAGAGGGCGGCCATGCCGCTGCAGATGACGAACACCGAGATCCGGATCCGTGACACCACGATGCCAGCGCGCCGGGATGCCTCAGCGTTGCCGCCGATGGCGTACACGTGCCGGCCGTACCGGGTGCGGGTGAGGATGAAGTGCCATCCCGCGTACAGGAGCAGCAGCAGGACGACCACCCACGGCATGCCCTGTGCCTTGTTGCTGAAGAACGGATTGCTGGTGAGATTCCGGTTGACGCCCATTTCGTAGGTGAACGCTGCGCCGAGCGCCGCCAGCCCCACCACCTTGGCTGCGATGACGGTCAATGGTGGGTGCGGAAG
>JBKPNA010000201.1:0-11168 GCA_046765695.1 Actinomycetota bacterium
ATCCACCAGGAGCGCTCGATCCTCGGGGATGAGATGGGCCTCGGTAAGACGGTTCAGGGGCTGGCGGCGATCGCCCACCTGGCAGCTCGGGGACAGCGCAGGTTCCTGGTCGTCTGCCCCGCAAGTGTCCAGATCAACTGGCTCAACGAGACCACGAAGCACACCCGGCTGCGCGCACACAGCCTGCATGGAGACGACCGGGACAGCACGGCCCAGCGCTGGCTCGAGCAGGGCGGCGTGGCCGTCACGACGTACGGGACGCTCGCTCGGCTACCCGACTCTGCGCGCAGTGCCGGCGTCGCGCTCCTGGTTGTCGACGAGGCCCACTTCATCAAGAACCCCGCGGCCGCTCGCTCCCGAGCCGTCCTAGCCGCTCTCGCCCACGCCCAGCACATCCTCTTCCTTACGGGCACGCCGATGGAGAACCGTGTGGAGGAGTTCCGCAGCCTCGTCGGCTACCTGCAGCCCTCGATCGCCAGGCGGGTCAGTGTCGACGACGCGGTCGCTGGAGCCCGGGCCTTCCGGCGTGCCGTTGCGCCGGTCTACCTGCGGCGCAACACCGAAGACGTGCTGCACGAGCTGCCCGACAGGATCGAGATCGAGGACTGGGTGCAGCACTCAGCGCAAGACGAGGCGGCGTACGTCGCTGCCGTACGCGCTCGAAAGCTGATGGACATGCGGCAGGCGGCGTACCGGTCGGCCACGTCAGCGAAGCTGGAGCGGCTGGAGCAGATCGTGGACGAAGCATCCGAGGACCAGCGAAAGGTCGTCATCTTCTCCTACTTCCTGCACGTCCTCGCGGCCGTGGCACAACGGCTCGACTGCGTCGTGGGCACGATCACGGGCGCTGTCCCGCCGTCCGGGCGGCAACAGCTGGTGGACCAGTTCACGCAGCATCAGGGTCACGCCGTGCTGCTCAACCAGATCGAGGCAGGTGGCGTCGGCATCAACCTGCAGACGGCCTCGATCGTGATCATCACCGAACCACAGTGGAAGCCGAGCACCGAGGATCAGGCGATTGCCCGTGCTCACCGGATGGGCCAGGTCCGTACGGTCCAGGTTCACCGGCTGCTGGCCAAGGACAGCGTCGACGAGCGGATCCGGGAGATCCAGCAGAACAAGGCGCTGCTGTTTGCCGAGTACGCCCGCAAGAGTGACGCGAAGGACGCCGACCACCGCGCCACCGACGCAGCATGGCATCGGCCTGCCGAACTGGATGACCCTGCCGTGCCACTGGAGCGGAGGGTCATCATGGCCGAGCGGCACCGCTTGGGCGCTGATCACGGGCAGCCTGCTCTGTAGGCATCGCCGCCGCCTATCCCACTTCGCTGCCCTTACGCCGACATCGCTGCCTCTGCAGTTGGCGCGAAGTCGGGGCAAAGGCAGCGAAGTGGTTTTAGCGCACTAGCTGCGGGACGCGCTCGCCTCGGCGGGATCGGCGTGCAGGTCGATCCGGGAGGTCTCCGGCGCCAGCAGCACGCAGATCACCGTGATCAGGATCATGGCCACCACGTACACCGACACCACGATCGAGGTGTCAAAGCGATCCAGCAACGCCACGGAGATGATCGGGGCGAGCGCCCCGCCGACGATGCCGGCCAGCTGGTAACCCATCGAGGCGCCGGTGTAGCGGACCTTGGTGGGGAACATCTCGGCGATGAAGGCCGCCTGCGGGCCGTACATGGCGGCATGCAAGATCAACGCGACGGAGGTCGCGAGGACGATCAAGATGAACTGGCCGGTGTCGAGCAGCGCGAAGAACGCGAAGACCCACACAGCCGCCCCGATCGCGCCGGCCAGGTAGACGGGCCGTCGGCCGAGCCGGTCGGAGAGCCGACCGAAGAACGGGACGGCGAAGATCTGGATGGCGGCCGCGATCAGCACCGCGTTGAGTGCGTAGTTACGCGGCAGCTTGAGGTACGTGGCGACGTAGGTCGTGATGAACAGGACGAAGGTGTAGAACGCCACGTCCACGCCGATGCGGGCACCGACGGCCAGCAACACCTGCCTGGGGTAGCGCCGCAGCACGTCCATGATCGGCGCCGCCGCCTTGGTCTCGGTCTGCTCCACCTCCCGGAAGAGTGGGCTCTCCGCGATGCTGAGCCGGATCCAGAGGCCGACCACGACCAGCAGCCCGCTGATCAGGAAGGGAACCCGCCAGCCCCAGGAGAGGAATCCCGCATCCGAGGTGACCACACCCATCAGGGCCAGCACGCCGTTGGCGAGCAGCAGCCCGATCGGCACCCCGACCTGCGGCCAGCTGGCGTTGAGCCCGCGCCGGCTCGGGTCGCCGGACTCGAGCGTCATCAGCACCGCGCCGCCCCACTCACCGCCGAGCCCGAGTCCCTGCAGGAACCGGAGCGCCACCAGCAGGATCGGCGCCCACACGCCGATCGTGTCGTACGTCGGCAGCACGCCGATCAAGAACGTGGCGATGCCCATCAACAGCAGCGTGACGACGAGCACGTTCTTCCGGCCCAGCTTGTCGCCGTAGTGGCCGAAGACGATGCCGCCCAGCGGCCGCGCCACGAAGCCCACCGCGAACGTGGCGAACGCGAGCAAGGTGCCGACCAGCGGCTCGAAGCTTGGGAAGAACAGCTTGTTGAAGACGAGGGCTGCCGCGGTGCCGTAGATGAAGAAGTCGTACCACTCCAGGGACGTGCCGATCAGGCTGGCGACGATCACCCGGCGGACAGACGACGGAGCACCGGTGACATCTGCTGGCGGACTCGTGTGGGACATCGAACTCTCCTCGAAGCGTCAGCTCGAGCCTAACGATGGTCGGCGAATCGGCACCAGGCAGGCTCGGATGAGGAAGAATGCGGGCAAGGGGCGAGGAAATGGCTTATCGAGCCCGCAGGGCGATGGAGCCGACGCAGGTGCTGGCTCCGCTGGCCGTTCTCGTGCCCTGCGCGCTGCTGGTGCTGATGCAGCTGTATCTGGCGATCCCGCTGGCGCCGGTGATCGGCGCGGAACTCGGCACAAGCGGAGCCGCCGCCGCCCTCGGCACCGCGTACAGCCTGGCGTACGCGCTCGGCCTGCTGATCTTCGGCCCGCTGTCGGATCGGTACGGACGCAAGCCGGTGCTGATCCCGGGGATGGTGGGGTTGGCACTCGCGACCGCCGCCCTCTCGTTCGCCTCGTCGATGATCACGGTCGGCGTGTTGCGCGCGGTGCAGGGCCTGCTGGCAGCAAGCTACGCCGCGGTGGTGTTGGCCTACGTAGGCGAGGCGCTGCCACGACGCTGGCGCTCCACCGGTGTCGGGGCCGTGGCGACCGCCTTCCTGGTCGCCGGCATCGTCGGCCAGGTCTACGCGCAGGCGATTGCTGTTGTCCTCGGCTGGCGTTGGGTGTTCGGTCTGGCCGCACCGTTGTTCGGGCTGGCCGCGGTGGGCCTGGGCACTATCTTGGTCGAGCCGACCGGCGGTGGGCATCCGTTGAGCCTGGCGCAGGAGTACCGGCAACTTGGCACATTGGTTAGGCGACGACCGCTCGCGCTGCCCTACCTCGCCTGTTGCACCATCCTGTTGAGCTTCGTCGCCATGTACGCCGCGCTCGGTCCATGGCTGGCGACACGCTTCGGCCTGGACGGCGGACACGTCCTGCTGGTGCGTCTGGCCGGGTTGCCCGGCATGATCCTGGCACCGCTCGCCGGTTGGCTCGTCGGCCGGCTCGGCGCCCCCCGGGTCGCCATCGCCGGATTCGGGCTGGCCGCGGCCGGCATCACGCTGGAGGCCGTCGCCGCAGGCCGCCTCGGGGCGCTGGTCGCGTGCAGCGGCGTCTTCGTGGCGGGCATCGCAACCGTCGTCCCCTCGATGATCAGCCTGATCGGGGGACGGGCGGGCCCGGCGCGTGGCGGCGCGCTTGGCGTCGGCGGCTTTGCGCTGTTCGCCGGAGCGTCATGCGGCCCACTCGCGCCCGGGCTGCCACTCGGCTTCTCGGGTCTACTGGTCGTCCTCGCCGTGCTGCTGGTCGCCGGGGCGGCGCTCGTGGCACTCAGCAGCCGCCCGTCCGGCGGATCCAGCCCGGCCTGACCCCTTCTGGAAACCGGTCACAGACGACAAGGATCCGGCCGGCGGATTCCTTGTCGTCTGTGACCGGTTTCCTCACAAGGTGGCCCGGTGAGGCTCAGGTTCCCTCGACGACCTCGTAGATCTTGTCCGCGACCAGTCCGTGCGCCTCGCGATGCACGGTCGCTGCAGCTTCGGCGTTCGGTGCCTCGACGAGGCAGAAGACCTTGCCGTCGCTCTCGTCGACCCAGTAGCGCAGGTACTTGACCCCGTACTCGTCCTGGGTCTTCAGGTCTGCCTCGTGTGCGCCCATGACATCTTTGACCGTGGCGCCCTCGGGCAGGGACTCGTGTACGTCCATGTACAGCGGCATGGCAACCTCCTTGAGCATTTTCTTGAAGCCGTTCCTTTGCGGCTTCGCCGTGTCACGATGAGTGTCATGTCGGGCCGGCCGCCGAGCCATGACCGTGTCCCCGCCATAGCTGACCGAGAAGCCACGCTGTCGGGCACGCTGGACCAGCTGCGCCTGCAGGGTGCGATCTTCCTGCGTGGCGAGTACACCGAAGCCTGGGCGTACGACTCACTGCCGCGCCGGGACGCGGTCGCCGTGCTGGCACCCGGCGCCGAGCGGATGATCCTCTTCCACGTCATCGCCTCCGGCAGTGCCTGGATCGAGAGCGGCGACAGCGAGCGCTACTGGGCCGACGCCGGTGACGTGATCGTCCTGCCCTACGGGGATGGTCACCGGATGGGCGGCACCGAACCGGCCGAATGGGTCCCCATGGCACGGCTGCTCGACCCGCCGCCGTGGCAGCGGATGCCGGTCATCCGGCACGGCGGGCACGGTGCAGCGACGGAGGTGGTGTGCGGATACCTCACCTCCGACCATCCGCTGTTCGACCCACGGCTGCGGGCGCTGCCGCCCGTCTTCGTGGTGCGCCCGCCGGACGGGCCCGCCCGCGACTGGGTTCGGGCCAGCATTCGCTACGCGATGCAGCAGACTGCCCTGGTCTCGATTGATCGGTTCGAAGCGCCGACCAGAATCCCGGAGCTGCTGCTGATCGAGATGCTGAAACTGCACCTGGCCACCGCACCGATCGGTGAGACGGGATGGCTGCACGCCTTGCGGGATCCGGTGCTGGCACCCGCACTTGCCGCGATCCACGCGTACCCGGAGCGCAGGTGGAACCTGCTGAGCCTGGCCAAGGAGGCCAGCGTCTCGGTGTCGCTGCTGGACGAGCGCTTCCGCGAGGTGCTCGGCCTGGCGCCGATCCGCTACCTCACCGGGTGGCGGTTGCATCTTGCCAAGGACCTGCTGCGCTCTTCCGACCTGGGCGTGGCGGTCGTGGCCCATCGCGTCGGTTACGACTCGGAGGAGGCGTTCAGCCGGGCGTTCAAACGCGAAACCGGTCAGTCGCCCAGCGCCTGGCGACCGGCGCGCTGAGATCTGCACCGTGCAGATCCCCATCACTGGCTGCGCGCCCGGCGGGCCAGTTGGCGCGCTCTGCGGAGCGGCTCCGGTGTCCGATGCCGTCGGGTCAGCGCGAGCACGACGTCGACCGCGGTGGGTAGGTCGACCCGCCAGCCGGGATGAACGGCGAGCGGCCGGACACCGGCTTGGGTCCGCAGCCAGCAGCCGACCACGGAGTCGCCGATCCGCAGCGGACTGGTCGCGCCGCGCTCGTCGACCGGCCACTCGCCGGACGCGGTGAGCGGGCGATGGGTCACGCCGATGGTGGGCAGGTCGAGCTCCGCACCGAGGTGCAGCGCCAGGCCGGCTCGGCGCGGATGATCACCGGCGGTGGCGTCGATCATGAGGACGTCCAGGGGCTCGTTCAGTGTGCGTACGGCCTGTTCCAGCAGCTGGCCGATCCGCAACGCCATCAGTCCCGGCACATACGGCGCCTGGGCCGTTCCCGGAACGATCCGCTGCTCGACCACCTTCGACCGCTGCAGCGCCACCACGGCGCACCATTCCGGGTCCTGATCCGTGCCAGGGCCGGTGACACCGCGGGGAAAGCACACCCAGCAGCCGCCGACAACGGCGCTGCCGGGATCCAGCACCACTGGATCAGGTGTGAGGAGGGCGAGCTCGTTCTGGCGGGCGATCAACGAGTTCGCGTCAGCAGGCCACACCCCTCACCTTCCCCCACCTTCTCCGGAAACCGGTCACAGACGACAAGAATCCGGCCGGATTCTTTGTCGTCTGTGACCGGTTTCCTGACGAAGTCTGGCCGGTTCAGGGGCGCCGGTCGGTGATCCGCGCCACGCGACCCGAGGCCGTACGCCCGGGTGGTGCGGTGTCGATCGAGACTGTGCCGCGGGCGTACCCGCACAGCACGTCGGCGTCCCAGCCGCCGAGCCAGAACCGTACGGGCCAGCCGCGATCTTGGTTGTCCTGGGCCTCCGGCAGCCAGCCCGGTCGGTCGGTCAGGCTGAGCTGAGCGGCCAGCAGGTAGTCGTAACGCATCCGGGCGAGGAAGAAGCGGGCCACTCCGCCGCCCGGGGAGTTGAGCTGGCTGTCGAGGAATCCGACGCGTTCCCGCGTCCCCGTCTGCTGTGGCTCCGGCAGGCTGCCGACGCTGGCCTGCAACGCTGCCCGGCGCTGCCGCCACAGCGGTGTGAGACTGGGGATCCCGGTAGCCTCGCGGACCTCGTCGGGCGCCGGTTCAACCCCGCCCGCGAAGTACTCCGGGTACGGGTATTCCGGATCGGTCGGCGCGATAGAACGGACCAGACGGAAGTCGTCCTTGGCGATCTCCAGCTGGAACGGATAGATCGGCTCCAGCCCGTCGTCGGCCACCACCCCGTTGCGCCCCTCGAACTTCGGCGACCCGAGCAGGTCGACCCGCGCGCCCAGCAGCGGGTGGTCGACAACCGGTTCCCCATCACGCAGGACCTGATCCAGCGCAACCCCCACCGTCGGGCCGTGCGGACGCGCGAACGGCGGCGGCTGGAAGTGCAGAATCCGGTCCAGGTCGGGCTCGCCCACGTACGCATGCACGTAGCCCGACACCCCGCGGGGCTCGTCGTACGGGTCGGGGTCGGTGGCCAGCCGACACGAGAACCCCCCGCTGAACCGCAACTCGATCATGGTGCCACCTCCGCCAGGTTCCGGCGAATGAACGACAGCGTCTCACCCACCCTGGCCAGTCGCGGCACCTCGGCCCCGAGCGCCGACGCCCCGGTTGCGCACGCCTGCAGCCGTTCCAGCAGGATCGTCCAGCGAGCGGAAAGGAACGGGGAGACGCTGACCGCGTCGTACAACTCGAACGGCGGCCCGGCCCGAGCCTCACCACCGTCGGCGTACGCGGGCAGGTCGGTCAGCACCTCGGCGGTCGGCCGGATCCCCGTGCTCATCAGGTGGCCGGCGGCCGCCTTGAGTGCTTGCCGCTGTTCCTCGGTCTCGCCGCCGAAAGCGAAGAACTGGTGCAGCACCCGCAGTGAAGTGGCGTAGACCTCGTTGAACAGCTCCGCCACCTGCAGCGACAGCTCGTGGGTCAGGACGGCCCCCGGCCCAGTCGTGCCGGGATGTTCGCGGGTCTGCGGGTTGCGCACCACGGGTCGCGCGGCATCGAAGTAGTCGGCCGCGGCGTACGCCCGGCGGATCGCCAGGAACCGGCCGTAATGTGAGGTGGCGCGGTCTCTTGGCGCTCCCTCGCCGTCTTCGATGATGTCGTCGATCGCCGCCAGCGCCGACGCCCGGTTGGTCACCGGACGAAGGTCAAGGCGCACCGAGAAGGTGTCGGCGACCTGCGCCGACGGCTGGCCGATGAACAGCTCGGTCTCCGGCACGGCGAGAAACCCCTCGCGGATCTTCTCGTACAGCTCGCCGACGTAATCGAAGGTGAGCAGGTCCGGTGCGATCGCCCGCGCGACAGCGAGCTCCGGCGCCGGCCCCTCCATGTGCGGCGGTGGGGGCATCGGCTCACCCCGCGGCAGCTCGAAGACGAGCATCCGGTACAGCGCGTCGTCGCCGAACCGGACCAGATCGAATGGGAAGGGGTAGTACCCCACGGCCTGCGGGAAGTTGGGCCGCTCGAACCGCGGCCCATCCCCGACGGCGGTCAGCAGATTGCACACCGTGCCGAGATGGCCCATCTCCTCCACCGCAACGCCGAGGATCACGGCCTCCCAGGAGCGGGTGAGCGCCAGCTGACGCGGGCTGATGCCTTCGTCGTCCCGCTTCTTCAGCGACAGCGCCGGGAAGAGGTACTGGATCATCAGCCCGTGCTCGATCTCGGCCGCCTCGTGCAGGGCGCCGATGAGCTCTTCCCGGGTATCGATCACTGCCGACGAGTCTCGGCCAGCCGCCGATCCGCCGTCAACGCTCCTCAGGGGATCAGTGTCGGGCGGCTCAGCGTCACATCACGCTCCAGGTACCGACGTACCGTCGTTCCGCGAAGGATGTCCTCGGCACTGGCCGTTACCCGGGCCCAGGCGGTGCCAGGCGAGAAGGGCCCCGGGGCTGGGCTCGTTCGATCCATCGCAGCCACCGGCCGGGTCGGATTGACACCTCGCGGACCGCTTGGAGACCTCAACAAGATTCAGTCCGCCGGGTGTGGTCACCGCTTGGGGTGACAACAGAGCGTTCGGCCATGAGTCCTACCCCCAATAGATCATGAGTCCAGCCTCTTGTTGGGCGCACCTCAGTAGAGGTAAGAGGCATGAGAAAAGAAAGTCCGTCGCTGGGGCCCCCTACGCACGCGCGAGGAGCGACGCGCACGTTTTTACCGCATGCGGACGCACCTTGGCTAGGGCCCGGCCTCAAAAATGAGTTAATTGCGCAGTCAATATCTTGGGCGTGAGCCGAGGACCGCCATGGGCTCGACGGCCGCCACGCGGACAGCGGCAGCGGCATGCGGTTGCCGAGTCTGCTAGCAGCGCCACACTCGCAGGAAACCGGTCAGAGACGACAGGAATCCGACTGGATTCCTTGTCGTATCCGACCGGTTTCTAGACGAGGGGGACAGGGTCAGGCCGACTCCCCGGCAAGGTAGGCGTGGATCAACCGTACGGCGGTGGCCCCCTCCCCAACAGCTGCCGCCACTCGCTTGGCCGAACGTGACCGGACGTCACCGGCGGCGAAGACCCCAGGCACGCTGGTCTCCAGCAGCATCGGCGGCCGCTCCAGCGGCCAGGCGGGGTGGGCGTCGCCGGCCGCCGCATGCTGGCCGGTCAGCAGGTAACCCTGAGCATCTCGGGCCACCGTCCCGGCCAGCCAGTCGGTGTGTGGCTCCGCCCCGATGAGGATGAAGAGCGCGGTGGCCGGGATGGTGGACTGCCGGCCGGTGCCATGGTCCAGCACGGTCAAGCTCTCCAAGGTGCCTGACCCGTCGCCGTCGACGATCTCTGTCCGCACCCGTGCGGAGATGGCGGGGTGATTCGTGATCTCGGTGACCAGGTAGCTGGACATGGTGGCCGCAAGACTGGAACCTCTCACCAGCATGGTGACCGTACCCGCATACCTGGCGAGATGGAGAGCCGCCTGGCCGGCGGAGTTACCGCCGCCGACCACCACCACATCGTGGCCCTGCATTGCCCGGGCCTCGGCTCCGGCCGCACCGTAGAACACCCCCGAGCCGACCAGGGCCTCCAGGGCAGGGACGTTCAGCCGGCGCCAGGCCACGCCCGTGGCCAGTACGACCGCGCTGGCCGTCACCGCGCTGCCGTCGGCGGTGTGCACAATCCGGTCCGTCCCCAGCAGCTCGAGCTTCGTCGCCCGTTGGGACAGCACGAAGTCCGCCCCGAATAGCCAGGCCTGCTCGATGGCCCGGCCTGCCAGATCCTGCCCGCTCACCCCGTGCCGGAAGCCCAGGTAGTTGCGGATCAGCGAGCTGGTGCCTGCCTGGCCGCCGGGGATCTCGGGCTCCAGGACCATGGTCTGCAGCCCCTCCGAGGCGGCGTACACGGTGGTGGCCAGCCCGGCCGGTCCGGCGCCGACGACCAGCACGTCGCAGGAGGTGGTGGGAGGCGTGCTGTTCGCCCCGAGCACCCTGACCACGTCTGTGTAGCTGGGATCGACGAGAATCTGGCCTCTGTAGAAGACCATCACCGGAAGTCGGGTGCCGTCCTGGCCAGCTTCGAGAAGGACTTGGCGCCCAGCCTCGGATTCGGGTGAGTAGAACCAGTACGGGACGGCCGCCCTGGTCAGCATGTCGCGCACGGCGTGCGAATCTGCGGACTGCGGGTGGCCGACGATCCGGACGGCGACGTCCACGGGTTCCTGGGACTCGTTCCAGGCAGCGAGGAACTCGCTGATGCTCGGATAGAGGATCTGCTCCAGCGGGAACCAAGGATCGAACAGGTGGTAGTCGATCTGGCCCAGGGCCATCCGAGACACGACAGGATGACCGGAGCTCCAGTTGCCCCGCTTGATCAGCAGGATCCGCTTCGCCTGCGGCTGCAGCCGGCGTACCTGAAGGAGGAAGTCCGCCGACGGTGGGTTGGTGATCTCCTCGTCGACGATCGCCAGCGCGGTTCCGGCGCCGGCCGCAGCTTGAGCTTGTATGTGGTCCAGCGCCGCATCCGTCGTGGCCGCCGCCGTGACCGTGTAGTCCGCGCCGAACCGGCGGGCGATGTCGCGGGCGAGTCGCTCCCGGACGTATTCAGAGCCGGAGACGACCAGGACGAGCGGGAGCCCGCCGGGTGTCATGCTCCCGTCACTTCGATGACGTCGACAAGCCCGTCAAGACCGATGAAGTCCGAGCCGTTACGCGTGACAACCGGCAAATCGTTCGCCAGAGCGATTGAAGCGATGAAGAGATCAGCAAGGCGCCGCCGAGGCGTGCGGCCGTGTGCTCGGACGGCTGCATAGACCCGGCCATATGCCCTCGCAGCCTCCAGATCGAAAGGCAACGGGTCGAATGCCGCCTCCACTCGCTGCAGCCGGTCCTGCCGACGTGCCCGTTCGGCGGGATCGACTGCGGCGACCGGTCCCGCCGCAAGTTCAGCCAGCGTGACAGCCGATACTGCTACCTCTTCGGGCAGCGCATCGGGGGAGATGTTGTGAAGATCAATGATCACCGACGTGTCGAGCAAGCCGCGCGGACTGCGGTCAGCCACGCGGAGTGATGTCCTGATCGACTGCCTCATCCAGGTCTTGGCGCATGCGGTCCCAGTCGAGGCTGGGCGCAGTCCGGAAGCTCTCGACCGCGA
>JBKPNA010000202.1:0-6874 GCA_046765695.1 Actinomycetota bacterium
TGACCTCACCCAACGCGCGTACGACGCCGCGGTCGCGGAGCGCTACCTCTGGCACGAGTTCGGCGACTCCGGGCTGCTACTGCCCCCGCTCCGCTGAGCCATTGGGCAGGCTGATCGAGACGGTGCTGCCGCCGGGCTCGATGGTGGCCGAACCTCCGTGGCCGCGAGCCACGGCCTGCACGATGGCCAGGCCCAGACCGGTGCCCGATGATCGGCTGCCGCGGCGGAACCTTTCGAACGCCTCTGCCGCGACCGCCGCCGGAAAGCCGGCGCCACGATCGCTGACGCTGACCAGCACCTGGCCGTCCACGGCGCTGCCACGGAGTTCTACGTCGCCTGCCCCGTGCTGCAACGCGTTCTCGACCAGGCTGTCCAGGGCCACGTCCAGTCGGGCCCGATCGGCCGGCACCACCAGTCCTGGATCGGCGCGGACGGTGATGGAGCGGTCGGCCGCAGCGGCCTGGGCACGATGCCGCTCTGCTGCGGCATCCAACAGGTTCTCGACAGGCACCGGCTCGCGCGCGGCGACCAGGCGCTGCTCCTCGCCAGCGGCCAGCAGCATCAGCTGATCGGACAGCCGGGCCATCCGATCGGCCTCCTCGCCGATGGAGCGCAGCGTCGCCGCATGTGCTTCCTGGTCACCGGGTGCCAGGTGGGCGAGCTCGACCTCACCGGTGATGATGGCCAGCGGCGTACGGAGCTGGTGACTGGCCTCGGCCACGAACCGGCGCTCGCGCTCCAGCGCCTCCCGCACCGGCCGCAGAGCCAGACCCGCCACCGCGTACCCAGCACCGCCCGCGGCCAGCACAGCCAGGGCCAGCCCGACAACCTCGGCGACCAGCAACGCGTCGAGCGGCTCGTCGCGCTCGTCGAGGGAGGTACCGACCACCACCACGTAGCTCCCGCTGGGTCTGGTCACCGGGATGGCGAGCAGCCGCAAGTCCTCATCGAGGGCATCGTCACCGGGCCTGTCCCAGGTGACGGGCCCCGCCAGCGCCGCCTCCAGCCGGGCCGGATCCAGCAGCGTGACGCCCGCGGCGGAACTGGCGGCCAGGAGCGTACCGTCGGCCCGCACGATCTGGGCCACTTGCTCGTCAGCCTCCAGGCTTACCCCATCGGAAGGCGCCAGATTCGGTCCGGCCTGATCGACGACTCCGGCGACCTCCCGGGCCCGGGCCTGCAGGCTGCTGTCCAACGCTCGGTCGAGTTCGGCGGCCACCTGCCAGAACACGAACGCGCCGATCCCCAGCACCACCGTCGCCAGCACGGCGGTGAAGGCCGCGGCAAGCCGCCAGCGGATCGGCAGCCGGCGTCCGATCATCTACACCGCCTCCAACCGGTAGCCGAAGCCGCGTACGGTGACGAGACTGCCCACCCCGAACGGCCGGTCGATCTTGTCCCGGAGGTAGCCGATGTAGACATCGATGACGTTCGACCGGTTCTCGTACGCCTCGTCCCAACAGTCTTCGAGCAGCTCGAAGCGGGACACCGTCTGCCCCGGCCGCCGGATCAGGCTTTCCAGCAGGGTGAACTCCCGGGCGGTCAGAGCGATCTCTGTCTCGTCTCGCCAGACCCGGCGTGCGGCTGGATCGAGCCGAAGGCCACCGGCCCGCAGTAGGGCGTCCCGCCGCTCAGCCGGGCGGCGGGCCAGCGCCCGGATTCGGGCCAGCAGCTCCGCGAGGGCGAACGGCTTGACCAGGTAGTCGTCGGCCCCGCTGTCCAGCCCGGCCACCCGGTCGGCCAGGCCGCCCAGCGCCGTCAGCATCAGGATCGGGGTCTGCAGCTCGGCGGCGCGGAGCTGGCGGCACACCTCGATCCCGTCAATGTCGGGCAGCATCAGGTCGAGGATGATCACCTGGTACGCCGTTGCCGGTGCCATCCACAGCGCGTCGTCGCCGGTGGCCGCCACATCGACCGCCAGCCCGGCCGCCGTGAGACCCCGCCGTAGCAGGTCGGCGAGCTTCGCCTCGTCCTCGACTACGAGAACCCGCATGATCCCAGATTCCCACTCAACAGTGACCAAAGGACTCCTCGATCAGGCATTCGGCCGGCCGAGGGGTCCGGTGCCCGCATTGGCCGGCGCCCGGTCGACCTTGATCAGCTCCTCCCGGCCGGCGCCGCCTGAGACGCCCAAGGTGAGCACGGGTCCGAGGCCCTTGGCGTACAGCTTGTACTCCTGCACGTCCGGCTCGATGGCTTCCGTGTCCTTGATCAATAGCGCGCCCCGATACAGGCCCGTCCGCACCTGGACCATCTCCGCGGTGCTGAGCACCTCTCCGTTGTCCTCCGCCTCGCCGGCGTAGTACTCCTCGCGGTAGCGCATCCCGGCGGCCGGATCGGCCGGCAGCATGATCCCTGGCAGGGCTCCGTCCTTACCGGCCTCGAAGGACCCGCTGCGCGAGGTGACCTTGCCGTTCTCGAACTCTGCGGTGTCCTCGCCGAGGTACCAGACGTTGCCCGAAGCGTCCTGCGCGTACCAATCGAACGTGTCCTCGATGATCTCGCCGCCCGCTCGTACGGTGTCCCGGACGACGCGCGCGGTGATTCCGTTCGCGATCTTCTCGGTCTTGGTGGTGGCGACCACGACGACGTCCATCACCTCCCCGCCCTCGGCCTCGCGATAGGTCCAGCGAGTGCCGGGCTTCATCGGCCAGTACGGGTGGTCGATCTCGGCCGTGAACTGGGCCGGATCCAATGAGACCGGCTGACTTCCGGTGGGCAGCGGGTTGGCTGGCTCTGGTGTCACCGAACTTGCCGGCGGGGTGGGGCTGGGTGTCGGACCAGCCGCGGGCGGTGTGGTGCTGCAGCCCGTGAGCAGCAGGACCACTCCGGCTCCCAAGGCGATCGAGGTCGGCGCTGTTCTCATGGGCCGACGCTGGCGCACCCCCGATGAGAGATCGGTGAGCACCGAGTCGGAGTCAGCGCTTGCCCCACTGCCAGGGCGGCCCCTCGAAGGGACCGAGTCCGGCGACCCTGGTCTCGCCGAAGTCCTTGACCAGTTCGATGGTGGTCGAGTCCGGCTGCTCCTGCAGTGCCCGGATCAACGGAGCCGAGTGCGAGACCACCACGATCTGGGTGGTCTCGCTGGCCCGCCCGATCAACCGGGCCAGCGGCGCCAGCAGGTCGGGATGCAGGCTGGTCTCGGGCTCGTTCAGCACCATCAGGCCCGGCGGCCGCGGGCTGAGCAGGGCGGCGACCAGGAGCAGGTAGCGCAGGGTGCCGTCGGACAGCTCAGCGGCGCTCAAGGGCCGCAGCAGGCCGTGAGCCCCGAGCTGCAGCTCGAACCGGCCCGCCTCGGCGCTCACGGTCAGCTCCGACCCTGGGAAGGCGTCGGCGATCGTGTCGTACAGAGCCTTGGCGTCGCCGATCTCGCGGATCGTCTGCAACGCCGCGGCGAGGTCACGCCCGTCGTGGTGCAGCACCGGCGTGCGGGTACCGATCTGCGCCTGGCGGGCCGGTGCCTCGAGATCGGTGCGGAAGTGGTCGTAGAACCGCCAGGACCGCACCTGCTCGCGGACCCAGATCAGCTCGGGCGCGCGTACGGGGTCCATCACCTCGGTCAGCACCGACTCATAGGTCCGTAGTCCCGTGTGCACAGGCTCCCAGCCCCGGCCGTCCCGCAGCTCGACCAGCGGACCTCTGCGCCGGACCAGCAGGGTGGCCGGCCGCTGGACCGGCCCGTTCCAGACCAGCTCGCGCTTGATCTCGGGGTCGAGATTGAAGGCCGAGTTCATCCGGACGGGGATGCCGAGGTCGATCAGGTAGGAGAACTCATCGGCGGCGAAGCCGAGCTGCAGGCTGACCCGCTCCCCCCGCATGGTGCCCTCGACCTCGTACGCGCCGCTGCGGACCTGCTTGCTGATCACCTCCGGCCCCGCCCACAGCGTCGACGGCAGGCCGCCCTCACGGGCCAGCGAGCCCACCACCTGTCCCTCGGCGCAGTCGGCCAGCAGCCGCAGGGCGCGGTACAGGCTGGACTTGCCGGCGCCGTTGGCGCCGGTCACCAAGGTGATCCTGGCCAGCGGAACGCGCAGCTCGCGGAGCGCCCGGTAGCCGTGTACCGCGATGGTGCCGATCATCGCTAATGGGGCTTGAGCAGGGGAAAGAGGATCGTCTCCCGGATGCCGACGCCGGTGAACAGCATCACCAGCCGGTCGATGCCCAGCCCGAGACCACCCATCGGCGGAGCGCCGAACTCCAGTGCGGCGAGGAAGTCTTCGTCCAGCTGCATCGCCTCCAGGTCACCGGCCGCCGCGGCGAGCGACTGGGCCGTCAGCCGCTCGCGCTGGATCACCGGGTCGATCAGCTCCGAGAAGCCGGTGCCGCGTTCCAGCCCGCCGATGATCAGGTCCCAGGCCTCGATCAGGTTGGGATCACTGCGGTGCGGCCTGGCCAGTGGCTGGGCCAGCGGCGGGTAGTCACAGACGAACGTCGGCTGCAGCAGCGTCGGCTCGACCAGCTCCGCGAACAGCCGCAAGATCAACTTCTGAGCGTCCCAGCCGGCCTCGTACGCCATGTCGTGCTGCTCGGCGATCTTGCGCAAGTGCTCTGCGGATGTCTCCGGGGTGACCTCCTCGCCCAACATCTCCGACAACCCGGGATAGACACTGAGCCACGGCCACTCCCCGCCCAGGTCGACTTGGCCGGCCGGGGTGTCGATCACGCGCTGGTCAAGCAGCTCGGCAACATCGATGATCATCTGTTGGGTCAGTGCGGCGATCGAGCGCTGGTCCCCCCAGGCTTGATAGACCTCGAGCATGGTGAACTCCGCGCTGTGGCTGGAGTCGATGCCCTCGTTGCGGAAGATCCGGCCGAGCTCGTAGACCCGCTCCACCCCGCCAACCACCGCGCGCTTGAGGAACAGCTCCAGCGCGATCCGCAGCGTCATGTCGATGTCGAAGGCGTTGAGGTGGGTATGGAACGGCCGTGCGTTGGCACCGCCGTGCACCAGTTGCAATACCGGGGTCTCGATCTCGACGTATCCCTCGCGATGAAGGGTATCCCGCAGGCTGCGAGTGATGGCCGCGCGGGTTCGGACCATGTCGCGGGCCGCCTCGCGTACGGTGAGGTCCGCGTAGCGCTGCCGGACCCGGGTCTCCTCGGACAGCTCGGCGTACAGGTTCGGCATCGGGCGGAGCGCTTTCGCCGCTATCTGCCACTCCGAGGCCAGCACCGACAGCTCGCCGCGCTTCGACGAGATCACCCGGCCGCGGACGAAGACGAAGTCACCAAGATCGACGTCCGCCTTCCATGCGATCAGTGCGGCCTCTCCGACCTCGGCCAGTGAGATCATCACCTGCAGCCGGACTCCGGAGTGCTCCAGCGCCAGGCCTTCTTGCAGCGTGGCGAAACAGAGCTTGCCGGTGTTACGGAGGAACACCACCCGGCCGGTGACGCCGACGACGTCGTTCGTCTCTTCGCCGGTCTGCAGGTGTCCCCACTGTTCCCGAATCTGCTGCAGAGTGTGGGTACGCGGCACGCTGACCGGGTAGGGCTCCCGGCCCTCGGCCAGCAGCCGGGCCCGCTTGTCCTGCCGGACCCGCATCTGCTCGGGCAGGTCCGCGTCGGGGGTCAGCTCGTCAGGCACCGGCTCAGCCTAACGACCTCTCTCTCAAATGATCTCCGCCTGAACTAATTAGTGCCTTTGGACTAGGGCAAACACCTCAAACAGAACCTCATGCCAACCCCTGGCGCTTCGCGTGCCGAGGGTCCATGATGCAGACACCCACTGCCCCAGGGGGCGAGCGGCCGGCCACGTCACGCAACGGTCGGCCGCTCGCAACCGTTACCGTCAGGAAGCCTCGGCGGAGAGTCGGTCGGTACGACAACCTTCATACCAAGACAACGTGCCAAACTCAAGTTGACTAGGTCTTTCACTTGCTATCGAACGCCTGTTCGAGTACCATGGAGGCATGGAATTCGGGGACGCCAGCGCAGTGGAGGACGCACTGGACGCCCTGAATGTCAGCCTTGACCATCTTGTGAAACTGGTCGAGGACCGCGGCCTGGAAACCTTCGACGACACCCAGCTGCTGGGGTTCCTGCAGGGGTTCGAGCGGCTGCGGAACCGGCTGCCGCTGGTCGACCACCAGGTGATCAACGAAGCCGGCCGGCGCGGGCTGCCCGACTCGCTGTGCCAGGGGTCGCTGCCGCGGATGCTGGCCGCGACGCTGCGGATCTCCATCCCGGAGGCGGCCCGCCGGGTGAGGGCCGCTGAGGCGCTGGCGGAGCGGATGTCGATGACCGGGCAGCCGCTGTCACCGGTCCGGCCGCACCTGGCGGCGGCGCAGCGGGACGGGGAGATCAACCCCGAGCAGGTCGACATTGTCACCCGGGCGCTGGCCAGCGTGGATCGGGCCGGGTTCGACCCCGCCGATCTCGAGGCAGGGGAGCAGCTGCTCACCCGGTTCGCGCACCAGTTCGGACCCAAAGAGCTGAGACGGCTGGCCGAGCAGGTGGTCGATGCGATCAACCCCGACGGCAGCCTGCCCGATGAGAAGCTGCAGCAGGACCGGCGGTTCCTGCACCTGCGCCAAACCAAAGACGGCGGCTACGCCGGTGAATTCCGGCTCACCGCCGACTGCGGTGTGAAACTGCAAGCCCTGCTCGGGCCACTCGCCAAACCGCGGATCAACACGGTTGAAACGAACGACGGTAAGCGGATCGAGCAACCCGACCCGCGACACCACGGGCAACGGATGCACGACGCCCTGGAAGACCTCTGCGACCGGCTACTGCGCACCGACAACCCAGCACCCGATGCCAGTGGCACCCCCGCCACCGTTCTTCTCACCATCGACCTCGACAACCTGCTTCGCAACACCGGCTACGCCGTCACCAGCGACGGCACCCTGATCCGCACCGACACCGCCCG
>JBKPNA010000203.1:0-8088 GCA_046765695.1 Actinomycetota bacterium
GTACAGCGGCGGCGCCGCACCCCCGCCAATCGTGGTGGTGGATCCGCTCGCGGCGGGCTGAGCGGCCGCCCGGCCTCCGATGCCCGACACGCCCGCACCCGCAGCGGCAGCACCCCCACCGGCAGCACCAGCACCCGCAGCACCGGCACCCGGAGTCGGCACCCGACCCGTTGTCGTCGGCTGGCTGGCCGGTGCGGCCGCCCGGCTCTCGCCGCCAGCAGGACGCGGCTGTGCGGAGGTCCGGGCAGAGCCTGACGTACGCGGCGGCGCGGTCGGCTGGGTCATCGCCGCAGCGGCCCCAGCGGCACTACCCCCACCGGTCCGCCCAGCACCACCCGGCGCAGTCGCACCAGGACGACTCCCAGCCGGCGCGGTCCCACCCGGCGCGGTGCCGCCCCGAGCGGTGCCAGCCGGACGTCCACTGGACCCTCCCGCACCAGACCCGGCTTTCGCCTTAGCTCCGGCGGACCCTGGAGATCCAGCAGAGGGCTGAGCCTTCTTGCCGAGCCCGAGCCGCTCGCGCAGCGATCTGCGAGGTGCCCGCGGTGGCGGGGGATCCCAGACCGGCACCCCCTGTTCGGGACGCTGGCGGGACCGGTCGCCGGGCGATGGCGACGTCTGCGGGGAGGGCTGTGACGCTCCAGGCCGGCCTTGGCCCGATTGGGTCCTCGAGCTGGGGGGCGGCGGGGCGACGACTGGCCGCGGGTTGCTCGACTGGCCGGACGGGGTGGGCCGGCGGCCCTTCGGCGCCCAGCTCGTCACGGGTGCCGGCCGGGTGCCAGCCGGCTGTTGGTTTCGCTGGTCCGGTGTGGGCTGCGGCCGGCTTCCGGCCGGGCCCTGGCGCCCCGAACCGGACGACCCGTAGCCGCCGGACGCGGCGCCCCGACCCCCAGCGGACGTTCGCGTCGCCGTCAGCTCGTCGCGTCCGTTGCTCCGGCCGTTGGCACTGCGGTTCGGTGTGGCGTTGCTCTGACCGCGCGGAGTCGAGTCGGTGGGCGCCTGACCGCTGCCCGGCCGACCCGTGCTGCCATTACTCAATGTCATCCTCCCGGACCTCGGCCTCAGCCGCGTGAGCGCCGGAGTCCGCGTTGGTGTGTCGTGTCGCCGGGTCCACCGTCTCGGACCCAGCCAGCTCTGCTGCCTCTGCAGTTGTCTCAGGATTAAGTGCAATCACAACGACGGAGTCGTTGTCCCCCACCCCGACGAACTTCACTCCCATGGTGTCACGTCCCTTGACCGGAACCTCGGCAACCGCGCTGCGAGTGATCTGACCGCTGGCCTTAATTGCGATCACCTCATCATTGTCGGTCACGACGAGCCCTCCAACCAAAGATCCGCGATCTTCGTTGAGCTTCATGGCCTTGATGCCCAGCCCGCCCCGCCCCTGCTGGCGGTACTCCACTACGTGAGTCCGCTTGGCGAAGCCGCCATCGGTCACCGTGAACACGTACCGCCCGTCGCCTTCGCTCTCCGCCGAGATCATCGACATCGACAGCAGCTCGTCGCCCGGCCGGAACTTCATCCCGGTCACCCCGGAGGTGGCACGACCCATCGGCCGCAGCTCGTCGTCGTCCGCGGGGAACCTGATCGACTGTCCCTTCTTCGAGATCAGCAGCACCTCATCCGATGCGCGGCACAGCTCGGCGCCGATCAGCTCATCATCGTCGTCGCGGAAGTTGATCGCGATGATCCCGGCCTGCCGTGGCGAGTCGTACGCGGCCAGCGCGGTCTTCTTCACCAGGCCGCGGCGCGTCGCCAGCAGCAGGTACGGCGCGTCGTCGTAGTCGCGGATGGCCAGCACCTGGGCGATCTCCTCCCCCGGCAGGAAGGAGAGCAGTCCGGCGACGTGCCCGCCTCTGGCGTCCCGGCCGGCCTCGGGCAGCTGCCAGACCTTCGCCCGGTAGACCCGCCCCTGGTTGGTGAAGAACAGGATCCAGTGGTGGTTCGTCGTGGCGAACAGGTGCCCGACCTCGTCGTCGGTGCGCAGCGCCGCCCCGCGTACGCCCTTGCCACCCCGCTTCTGCACCCGGTACAGCTCGGTGTTGGTCCGCTTGGCGTAACCGCCGCGGGTGATGGTGACCACCACGTCGGAGTCGGGGATCAGGTCCTCGTTGGACAGGTCGCCGTCGGCGGCGATGATCTCGGTCCGGCGCTCGTCGCCGTACTTCTCCACGATCTCGGCCAGCTCGTCGCGGATGATGGTCCGCTGCCGGCCGGGAGACGCGAGGATGTCGCGCAGGTCGGCGATGATCCGCTCGTACTCGGCGAGCTGGTCAACGATCCGCTGCCGTTCCAGCGCGGCCAGCCGGCGCAGCTGCATGTCGAGGATCGCGTTGGCCTGCAGGTCGTCGATGTCGAGCAAGGTCTTCAGGCCCTCGCGCGCCTCGTCGGTGTTGGGGCTGCGCCGGATCAGTGCGATCACCTCGTCCAGCGCATCCAGCGCCTTGACCAGGCCGCGGTAGATGTGGGCGCGGGCCAGGGCGTCGTCCAGCCGGTGCTGGGTGCGGCGCTGGATGACCTCGATCTGGTGAGAGATCCAGAACGAGATGAACTGGTCCAGCCGCAGCGTACGCGGCACGTCGTCGACCAGCGCCAGCATGTTGCAGCCGAAGGTGTCCTGCAGCTGGGTGTGCTTGTAGAGGTTGTTGAGCACCACCCGGGGCTGCGCCTCCCGGCGCAGGATGATCACCAGCCGCTGCCCCGTACGCGCCGAGGAGTCGTCGCGGATGTCCGCGATGCCGGTCAGCTTGCCGGAGTTCACCAGCTCGGCGATCTTCAGGACAAGGTTGTCAGGGTTGACCATGTGCGGCAGCTGGGTCACCACCAGGCTGGTCCGCCCGGCCCGGTCCTCCTCGATGTCGACCACCGCGCGCATGATCACCGAGCCTCGGCCGGTGCGGTACGCGTCCTCGATGCCGCGGCGTCCGACGATCAGCGCACCGTTGGGGAAGTCCGGCCCGGGGATGCGTTCGATCGCCGCCTCGAGCAGCTCCTCTGGCGCTGCGTCCGGATGCTCCAGCGACCATTGCACCGCCGCCGCCACTTCCCGCAGGTTGTGGGTGGGGATGTTGGTCGCCATGCCGACGGCGATGCCGGTCGACCCGTTGACCAGCAGGTTCGGGAACCGGGCCGGCAGGACGACTGGCTCGGTTTCCTTGCCGTCGTAGTTGGGCTTGAAGTCGACGGTGTTCTCGGTGATGTCGCGGACCATCTCCATGGCCAGCGGCGCCATCTTGCACTCCGTGTAGCGCATGGCCGCGGCCTTGTCGTTGCCCGGGGAGCCGAAGTTGCCCTGGCCGGAGACCAGCGGGTAGCGCATCACCCACGGCTGCGCGAGCCGGACCAGCGTGTCGTAGATGGCGCTGTCACCGTGCGGGTGGTACTGGCCCATCACCTCCCCGACCACGCGGGCGCACTTGTTCCAGCCGCGATCGGGCCGGTAACCCCCGTCGTACATGCCGTAGAGGATCCGCCGGTGCACCGGCTTGAGCCCGTCACGGACATCCGGCAGCGCCCGCCCCACGATCACGCTCATCGCGTAATCGAGGTAGGACTTCTGGATCTCGTCCTGCAGGTCCACCGGCTCTCGCCGGTCGGTCACCTGCTCCGGCGGCGTGTCAGTCATCCACGGCCCTTCCCGGACGAAGAGTCTTCATTGGTGGAGTTTTCGCCCTCGGAGCGGCTCAGCAGGGGCCAAAACTCGCCAATGGTGGAGTTTTTCCCCTCGAAGGAGGAGGGGGTAGAGGAAGAAGAGGAGGACGAGGTGGCGGCGCGGCTAGATGTCAAGGAACCGCACGTCCTTGGCATTGCGCTGGATGAAGATGCGCCGTTGCTCCACGTCCTCACCCATCAGAATGGAGAACATCTCATCCGCACGGGCGGCGTCCTCAAGGGTGACCTGGAGCAGGATCCGCCGGTCGGGATCCATGGTGGTCTCCCACAGCTGGTCGGGGTTCATCTCACCCAGGCCCTTGTAGCGCTGGATGGCGTTCTCCTTGGGCAGCCGCTTGCCTTCCTCGCCGCCGACCCGCAGCAATGCGTCACGTTCGGCGTCGGTGTAGGCCAGCTCGTGCGGCGCATTGCTCCAGTTGAGCTTGAACAGCGGCGGCTGGGCGAGGAAGACGTGGCCGGCCTCGATCAGCGGCCGCATGAAGCGGAACATCAAGGTGAGCAGCAGGGTACGGATGTGCGCGCCATCCACGTCGGCGTCGGCCATCAAGATGATCTTGTGGTAGCGCAGCCGGGCGATGTCGAAGTCCTCGTGTACGCCGGTGCCCAGCGCCGAGATGATCGCCTGCACCTCGGCGTTCTGCAGGATCTTGTCGATCCGGGCCTTCTCGACGTTCAGGATCTTGCCGCGGATGGGCAGGATCGCCTGGATCCGCGGCTCCCGCCCGCCCATCGCCGAGCCACCCGCCGAGTCGCCCTCGACGATGAAGATCTCGCACTCCTCCGGGTTCGTGGACTGGCAGTCCCGCAGCTTTCCGGGCAGTCCGCCGTTGCCCAGGAACCCCTTGCGGTTACGCGCCTGCTCGCGCGCCTTGCGGGCGGCGATCCGCGCCAACGCCGCGGCCTGGCCCTTGCGGATGATCAACTTGCCCTCGCCGGGGTTCTGCTCGAACCAGTCCCCCAGCCTCGAGTTCATCACCTGCTGGACAAATGACCGCACCTCGGTGTTGCCCAGCTTCGTCTTCGTCTGGCCCTCGAACTGCGGCTCCGCCAGCTTGACCGAGATGATCGCGGTCAGTCCCTCGCGGATGTCGTCGCCGGACAGCTTGTCCTCGGCCTTCTTGATCATTCCCCAGTTCTCGCCCCACTTGTTGGCGGTGTACGTCAGCGCGGCCCGGAAGCCCTCCTCGTGGGTGCCGCCCTCGTGGGTGTTGATCGTGTTGGCGAAGGTGTGCACCGACTCCTGGTAGGAGGTGTTCCACTGCATCGCGACCTCGACGCTGACGCCGGCGTCGGGCCGCTCCGCCTCCACCGCAATCACCGAGCTGTGCACGACCTCCTTGCTGCCGGTCAGGTAGCGGACGTAGTCGATCAGGCCCTCGTCGTAGCGGAAGGAGTCGCTGATCGCGTTGCCCTCCTCGTCGACCCGGTCCGGCCGCTCGTCCACCACGGTGATCCGGAGCCCCTTGTTCAAGAAGGCCATCTCCCGGAGCCGGGTGGCCAGGGTGTTGTAGGAGAACACCGTGGTCTCGAAGATGTCCGGGCTGGGGTAGAAGGTGACCGTGGTGCCCGTCTCCTCGGTCGCCTCGTGCCGCTCCAGCGGGGTCACCGGGTCACCGAGCAGGAAGTCCTGGGTCCAGCGGTAGCCGTCCCGGCGCACGTCGACGTGCAGGGTGGCCGAGAGAGCGTTGACCACCGACACCCCGACACCGTGCAGGCCGCCGGAGACCTTGTACCCGCCGTCGCCGAACTTGCCGCCGGCGTGCAGCACGGTCAGCGCCAGGGTGACCGCAGGGATCTTCTCCTTGGGATGCTCCTTGACCGGGATGCCGCGCCCGTTGTCGATCACCTGGATGCCACCCTCGGGCAGGATGCGCACGGTGATGGTGTCGCAGTACCCGGCCAGCGCCTCGTCGACAGCGTTGTCGACCACCTCGTACACCAGGTGGTGCAGGCCGCGCTCCCCGGTCGATCCGATGTACATCCCGGGCCGCTTGCGCACCGCCTCCAGACCCTCGAGCACGGTGATCGACTCGGAGTCGTAGTTGCCCGGCTGGACCGTGGAGGACCGGATCTTGTCCAGGTCGTTCGCTGCGGCGGCCAGCTCCTCAGCGGTGAGATGAACGTCCTGGCCGTCCTGGCCGTTGTCGGAACGGTGCGGCTGTTCGGGGGTCGGGGGCAACGGTGCTGGCTCCTGTCACACGCGCGCCGCCCGAACCGCACCCCATGCTGGGTGCGGCAGGCGGCACGACGAATCTGGCTGGCGGCTAATCGACGTTACTATCGAACGACGTCCAGTTTACCTTGTCAGGCCGACAATCCCGCATCTGGTGTGCCCAGAATGGCAGCAAAACTGTGGCTGAGAGGCGCTGAGTGGCCGATTAGCCGCGTTCCGGGCCCGTCCGGATGACCCCGTACGCACCCCCGCCCTGACAAAGACTTCTGCGGCGCCCTACGCCCTCCGCCAGTCGGACCGCCATGCCGCCAGCTCGCAGCCGATACCGGTGCGGTCGCGGCCCGCCCGCTCCCTACACTGACCCCGTGACCGTGACGGGGACTACGCATCCGGAACGGTCGGCCACGGCGTGGCTCGACGAGGGCAAGGTCAATGGTGGCTGGGCGCCGCCGGCCGGGAATCCGGTACGTCCGCCTCGGGTCTCCGGTTCGCTGGTCTACGGGGGCGTCCTCCTGCTGCTGGTGTTGCTTCTGATCACCGTCTGGAGCCTTGGCGGGTTCGGCCGGCGTACCGACCTGCTTCGCCCGGTCCAGCCGGGCGCGCTGATCAGCACCGGACCGTTCGAGTTCACCTTCGGCGAGGCCACCGCGCAGCGACAACGCGACAACACGTGGAAGATCGTGGTGATCGGCCAGGCCCGCACCACGCAGGACGAGAGCATCGCGCCGAAATACTTCGGCGAGTATGGGATGTTCGTGCTCCGGGACCCGGTGACGAGAACGACGGCGCTGCCCGACCAGGCAACCGTCGGCGATCAGGTCGGTGCCGGCGATGCCGGCCGCATCGACCTCGTGCCGGGCCTGCCACTGGTTCCCTACCGGCTGACCTTTCCACTGCCGGCCAGCTACCAACCGGGCCGCACGATTGTCTTCGCCGTATTCGACGTGGTCTATGAGGACACCTACCTGCTCACCGATGAGAAACAGTGGCACAACGGCACCTACGCATCCCGGCTCGACCTGCCGGTGCGCGAGCTGCCGCCGCAGGACTGAGGCGAGCTAGCCAGCGGGCCTGACGACCGGCGACCGTTCCGTCACGCCGTGGTCCAGCAGGGCGACACCGACCAGCTGGTCGGCGAAACGCTCCGGCACCAGGAAGATCTCCTCGACCCGAACCGGTGTCGGTCCGAATTCAGCACTGACACAGGAAGAGATGGTCCGCTTGGTCAGCAGGGACTGCTGCTGCCATGCCCGGCCTCCGGGACCGACAACCTCGAACGTGCAGGGAATCTTGGTTCCGCCGGTCTGCACCGCCTCGAAGATGGCAACGATCCAGGTGGTGCCCGGGCCGGCCTGCTCTGGGGCACCGCCGTACAGCTGATCGGCGAGCATCGCCGATCGGGTCAATGACACCAGCCGGATGGTGGTCCCGCCGCTACGCTCGACGCTTGCGCCACTCGGTCGCTGGTCGAAGCGGTCGTCGAAGTGAATGGTGGCGTAGGTGGTCCACCACAGCAGGTAGAGCAGCACCATGGCGCACACCGCGGTGAGGAAGAGGACGGTACGCAGCGGCAACACCCGCATCAGATCCCCCGGAGGGTGCGATCAGCCGGCGTGACCGCCTGGTCCTGACCGGCCGCTCGCCACTTGTCGGCGTTGCCCGGCGTGATGCCCAGATGAATCCGCACGTTCTGGTGGAAGCCGGTAATGACCTCGTTCGGGAACAGTTCCAAGGTCAGGTTGTCGAGGGCCGCCGGATCGACCTCGAAAACCGCATCCTGGGAAGCTTCCAGACCCGGCTCGGTTTCCCCGGTGCTGAACAGGCTGAACCGTTTGTACCGGCGGTCACGGTTGATCAGCCGAGCGTCGAACGAGCCGACGGGCTTGGTGCCGGTGGCTGCAATCTGCACCTGGACGACCACGAAGAGCCCTGGCGTCCGGGCATCCACCCGGTCGTTGCGGAGCAGAGTCGTGCCCACCCGGACGTTCCTCGCTGTCGCCGTGCCGTCCTGGATGGCCACCGGCCTGCCCAGCACGCCGCGTACCACCTCGGCGTTGGGCTTGTCCTCATCGTCGCTCAGGCGCAGTCCTATCGCGGCCAACGCCACTAAAGCGATCGCTACCAGCAGCCGGACCAGCCTCGAGCGCTGCAGGACGATCATGTGACTCCCGCAGGCTGGGGCGCGGCGACGAGCGCCGGCTCGACCGCCGGAGTGGCGGCCCGCTGGCGGAACAGCTCCAGGC
>JBKPNA010000204.1:0-2203 GCA_046765695.1 Actinomycetota bacterium
CCTGGCTCGTTGCCGAGGTTGCCGAAACCGGCACAGCCGGAAAGGGCGAGAACGACGCTGGCGCCGAGTCCCACCACTCCCAGGCGGCGTCTCTTGGAGCTGGTCATTGGGGAGTCCTTTCTCACCGGAGCGGCCAGCGCAGGCGGGGCAGCGGGCGGGCGCGCCACGTCCGGTCCCCCGTTATGGCTCATATGAGCGGGGTAACACTCTGATGAGAACTATCGTCTTCTTTCCGCTTCCAGGTCAATGCGTCCTGCACAACTGATAGGATTCGTGCTCAAATGAGCGCAGGTGCTCCGCTGCCCATCAAAGGCCCGGCCGAACTCGTACTGGCCGCCTCGATCGCCAGGCGGCACTACGTCGACGGCCGAACCAAGATCGAGATCGCCGACGAGTTCAAGTTGAGCCGGTTCAAAGTGGCTCGGCTGCTCGAGGCGGCGCGCGCCCAGGGCCTGGTCCGGATCGAGATCGGTCACGCAGGCACGATCGACGTGGACACCTCGGGGCGGCTCGCCGACCGCTTCGGCTTGCGGCACGCCATCGTCGTCGACACTCCCGACAACGACCTGATGTCGCTGCGGGCCAACCTCGGCAAGGCCGCGGCCGACCTGTTGGCCGAGATCGTCACGCCGATCGACGTTGTCGGCCTGGCCTGGGCCCGCTCGGTGCAGGCCATGGTGGCGGAGCTGAAGCGGCTGCCGCCAGTGCCGGTCGTCCAGCTGACTGGCGCGCTCTCCAGCAGCTACGACACCTCGAGCTCGATCAGCGGTGACAGCTCGGTCGACATCGTCCGGAAGTTCGCCCGGATCTCCGGGGGGCCGGCGTACCTGTTCTTCGCCCCCTTCCTGGTTCCGGATCCGGCGACGGCTCGAGCCCTTCGGAAGCAGCCGGAGCTGGCTCGGGCCTTCGACCGGATTCCGTCGGTTACGATCGCAATCGTCGGAATCGGGCGTTGGGCACCGGGGCTGTCCACACTGCACGACGCCGCTACTGAGCGCGAACAGGCCCGGCTCCGACGGGAGGGGGTGTGTGCCGAGGTGGCCGGGGTCTTTCTCACCGACGGCGGCCGGGTGCTGCAGACCGCCCTCAACGACCGGATGATCGGCATCACCGGGGCGCAGCTGCGCAAGGTGAAGCAGCTCATCGCGATCCCGTACGAGGTCTCGAAGGCTCCGGCGGTCCGCGCCGCGCTGCTGAGCGGCATGATCGACACCCTGGTCACCCACGTCTCCATGGCGGAGGCACTGCTCGCCGGGCCCGACGACACACCGGCCACTCCCGGAGCAGGATGATCCCTCACCAGTGACTGAGATCCCGCTCGCCGGCGGGACGGCCAACCGGGGACTGGTGGTACGTCGTGGAGACACCGTCCGCCGACCGGTGCGCTCGACCAGCGCCGCCACGCATGCGCTGCTGCGTCATCTGGAGCAGGTCGGTTTCGACGGCGCTCCCCGGCTGCTCGGACTGGACGCCCAGGGCCGGGAGGTGTTGAGCTTCATCCCGGGCGAGGCGGTCATGCCGCCCTACCCTGCCTGGTCGTTGACCGACGAGGCACTGCGCAGCGTCGCCGCGCTGCTCCGGCGCTATCACGAGGCGGCTGCGGGATTCGACGTCTCCGCGTACGAGTGGACCGACCTGGCTCCGTCCAGCTTCGACGAAGGACTGCCCTGCCACAACGACGTGAACCTGGACAACGTGATCTTCCGATCGGGTCGGGCCGTGGCGCTGATCGATTTCGACCTGGCCGGTCCAGGTTCGGTCACCTGGGACGTGGCCGGAGCCGTTCGGCTGTGGGCGCCGTTGCGGCCCGACAGCCACATCTTCGACGCGCGGCGCGGCCGCGCCCTGGAGCGGCTGAAGTTGTTCGTCGACGCGTACGGTCCGCCGCAGCTCGACGCCGAGGAGCTGATCGACGCGGTGGCACTCCACCACGACCGGCTGTACTGGCTGGTCCAGGAAGAGGCTCGCAACGGCAACCTCGGGTTCGCCGACTACTGGCATGAGGCCGAACTGCGCGCGACTGCCACCGCAGCCTGGTACGACGCCGCGCACTCTCAGCTCGTACGAGCCCTCGCCGGCCCGTAACGGCCGGCGGCGCGGAAAACCTGCGTTAACGGTTGGTTTCCGGGTTCCGGCGATGTTGCAAAGCGTCGGGTGGAACGGCAACCTTGGTCTACCCGGTTCGACCCACACGCCATCGTGC
>JBKPNA010000205.1:0-9190 GCA_046765695.1 Actinomycetota bacterium
GGGTCAGCGATTCGTCCGTGGTGGTGCCCGACGTCGACGTTGTGCAACTGCAGCACGAGGACTCCGTTCGCGAGCAACCGTTCGTACTCGTGGCCGCCATGGCCGCTCTGCAAGCCGAGAAGCTCTTGGTACCAGCGACTCGACGCCTCGACATCTCGGACGGCGATCAGCGGCTGCGGCCGCGCTGTCCCGACGGCGACCACGATCCCGATCCGGTTTCCGGCCGGGTCGTCGACCTCCACCAGCCATCGTTCGCGGCTGTCGAGCTGCGGGCGCCCGGTCACCTTTCCGCCACGGGCCTCGACGAGCTCGAGAGTCCCGCGCAGGTCGTCCGCGCAGATCCAGACGACAGGTCCGCCGGTACCGGCCGGCTGCCGTTCAGTTGTCCACTGCCCGATCATCCCCGGCGCCCGAAAGCTGCCATGGCCGATGTCGACGGACCAGCCGAAGACCTCCTCGTAGAAGGCCGCCGATTGGGCGACATCGCTGGCGGGGAGCTGCAGGTACCCGATCTGGCCGTGGGTTTGAGGCGTAGAGGTCACATGCGCAGCGTTGACGATGGGGCTCGCCGCAGTCAACGCGGGAGCGGCCGTCGCGCTGTCAAGCGGCTTGCCGCCGCGCAGTACGCGTGGGCCGACGCGGTGGGGTACGCAGTGGGCGAGGACGAGCTCCAGCACGCCCTCGCCGTCCTGCGTTCGATCACCGGGTCCTCACGGACCCACCGCGAGGCAGCTGAGGCCTCACCGCCGTCACTAAGACGCCGATCCACCAGCCTCAGCCGAGACGATGTCGACCATCCATGGAATGCCGAAGCGGTCGATGCACTGGCCGAACTCATCACCCCACATCTGCTTCTCCAACGGCATCGTCACGTTGCCACCCTGGGAGAGCTGCTCCCAGTACCCGCGCAACGTGTCGGCGTCATCGCCGCTCAGCGAGATGGTGATGTTGTCGCCGGGGTTGTGAGTCATCCCCTCGGGGGTGTCGGCACCCATCAGGGTGTATCCGGTATCGGTCTCCAGCTGGGCGTGCATCACCTTGCTGGCCTCATCACCCTGGGCGCCGTAGTCGCCGAACGTGTTCACCGTCAGGGTGCCGCCGAAGACACTCTTGTAGAACTCCATGGCTTCCCGCGCGTTGTCGCTGAAGCTGAGGTACGGGTTGAGCCGCGATGCCACCAGATCTCCTCCTTCGTCGTGTATCGCAAAGTCTGCGCATCTCGCACAGTAGCGGGCCGCTCTGACAAGTTCAGGCACACCGACCGGATCCGCTATGGCCGACGCGCCTTGACGTCGAGGCGGCGTGGTGCTGCACGGGCTGCGGGACGAGTGCGTACCGTTGATTCAGCCCGTCAGGGAGGAGGAGAGCGCTCGATCATGTCCAGTTTCCTGCAGAACTTTGGTCTGCTCATCGCTCGGCTGGGGGTGGGCGGCATCCTGCTGCTGCACGGGATCACGCATTGGACTGGTGCCAATCAGGGAGTCGCCAACCTCACCGCCCGCTACGCCCAGGCAGCCGCTCCGTATGCCACCGCCGCCGCATGGGCCACGATTCTCTTCGAGCTGGTGGGCGGGGTGTTCCTGATCGTCGGCGCACTGACCCGCTTCGTCGGGGCCGGTCTCGTGATCTTGTCGGTGCTGAGCATCTGCTACTTCAGCTTCTGGGCGGGACCTGATCTGCTCAAGGCCGACGGCAGCTACAACGGCGGCTACGAGTACGACGTCGCACTCGGCCTGCTTGGCCTGTTGTTCTTCGTCTTCGGCGGCGGCGCCGTCTCAATCGACCGGCTGTTCCGGCGCAAGAAGCCTGACGCGGAGATCGAGGACGACACTCCCAATACCGACGCCAGCCGTCCGCTGACGCCCGGTAGCACACGCACCGGCGCGGGCAGTACAGGTGCCGGCTCCACGGCTGCACGGTTCTAGTGCCCTCCGTCAGGAATCCGGTGCGTAGATCCGTCGTCCAGGTGGATGGCTTCGGGCACTAAGGTTTCACAGCCTGCTCACAGCAACGACACAGCGAGGTAACCGAGTCCGGTGCAAGTCTTGCCTCATGATTCGTACGGATGCCTCCAGCTCGTCGCTCACCCGTCCCGACGGCACGCCGATCCGGATCCTGGCAGTCGACGACGAGACAAGCCTGACCGAGCTGCTCTCCATGGCCATGCGCTACGAGGGGTGGCAGGTAACCACGGCGAGCTCCGGTAGCGCCGCGGTGAAGGCAGCTCGGGAGACCCGGCCGGACGCCATCGTGCTGGACATGATGCTTCCGGACTTCGACGGTCTCGAGGTGATGCGGCGGATCCGCGCCGAGAGCCCCGACGTTCCGGTGATCTTTCTGACGGCCAAGGACGCGGTCGAGGACCGGATCGGAGGACTGACCGCGGGCGGCGACGACTATGTCACCAAGCCGTTCAGCCTGGAGGAGGTGATTGCCCGGCTCCGCGGGCTGTTGCGCCGAAGTGGCGCCGCCATGGCGCGCAGCGACTCCACGCTGGTGGTCGGCGATCTCACTCTGGATGAGGACAGCCACGAGGTGACTCGCGCCGGCGACGAGATCTCGTTGACGGCCACCGAGTTCGAGTTGCTGCGCTACCTGATGCGCAACCCCCGGCGGGTGCTCAGCAAGGCCCAGATCCTGGACCGGGTCTGGAACTACGACTTCGGTGGCCAGGCGAATGTCGTCGAGCTCTACATCTCCTACCTGCGCAAGAAGATCGACGCCAACAGGCCGCCCATGATCCACACCATGCGCGGCGCTGGTTACGTGCTTCGCCCGGCGGGGTAGATGGCCGTCGAGCATGCTCCCCCGGCTCCCCGGCCACTCGGCCGCGGCACCCTCGGCCGCCAGCTCCTGGTGCGCGTGGTCGCGCTGGTGGCGGCTGCCGCACTGCTGCTCGGGACGGCGACGACGGTGGTCACCCACGAGCTGCTGATGCGACAGGTCGACCAGCAGCTCAGTCAGGTGATCGCGCGGCTGCGTCGGGGGGGCGGCGACCCTGGCGGGCGGGGTTTGCCACAACCCGGTCAGCCGATCGGCACGCTCTACTCCGCCTACAGCAGCGACGGCTCCAGCATCTCGGCCGAACAGCTGGGCGAGCACGGTCATCCGGATCTGCCAACGGCGGCTGTCGACCAGCTCCGCACGGTACCGATCGACGGCACCCGCACCTCGATTGACCTCCATCAGCTCGGTCGCTACCGAGTCGTCGGCTATCCGGCGACGTTCGTCGGACCTGGCGGCCAGCAGCTTTCCGGCACGCTCGTGGTCGGAGTGCCGCTCGAGGACGTGGACGAGCTGCTGATCACGCTGGTCGGGCTGGTCGCGGGCCTCACCCTGCTCGCCGTCGCAGGCGCGGCGGTGGCCGCTCGGGTGGTTGTCGTGCGCAGCCTCCGTCCGCTCAACCGGGTAGCAGCGGCTGCCCAGCAGGTGTCCCAGCTGCCGCTCGACCGCGGCGAGGTGGCGCTTGCCGTACGGGTCGCGCCGGCCGACGCGGACCCGGCCTCCGAAGTCGGCCGCGTCGGCCAGGCCTTCAACCGCATGCTGAACAACGTGGAGGAGGCCCTGGCTGCGCGCCAGGCCAGCGAGACCAAGGTCCGTCAGTTCGTGGCCGACGCGTCACACGAGCTGCGGAACCCGCTCGCCGCGATCCGCGGCTACGCGGAGCTGACCCGCCGGGGGCGCGAGAAGCTGCCCGCCGACGCCGCGTACGCGATGTCGCGGGTGGAGTCCGAGGTGGACCGGATGTCGCATCTGGTCGAGGACCTGCTGCTGCTGGCCAGGCTCGACGCCGGTCCGGACCTGGACATCCAGCCCACCGACATCACGGAGGTGCTGATCAACGCGGTCAACGACGCGCAGGCCGCCGGGCCCGACCACATCTGGCGGCTGGACGTGCCGGGGCATCCGGTGACCGCGCTGGCAGACCGTCACCGGCTGCACCAGGTGATCACCAACCTGCTGGCGAACGCCCGGACGCACACCCCGCCGGGCACTCTGGTGGAGGCCGGGATCAGCGCGGCGGACGGGACTGCGATGATCACGGTAACCGACCACGGCCCGGGGATCCCGCCCGAGATCGCCGACCGGGTTTTCGAGCGGTTCACCAGAGCCGACGTCAGCCGGGTGCGGGCGCCGGGGGCCGCCAACGGCGGCAGCACCGGTCTGGGGCTGGCCATTGTCGCGGCGGTGGTGGAGGCGCACCACGGCCGGGTCGAGGTGCACAGCGAGCCCGGCCGGACCCGGTTCGCGGTCACGCTCCCCCTGGCCGCTGAGAGCACGCCGGTGGCTGTCCTCAGCGCTCCTCCCTCGCAGTAATTGTTGGCAAACGACAGTGTCTGGATCGATTCAGACTGTCGGGAGCCAACAGTTAGTGGACAAACGGTGAGGGAGGAAGGAGGTGGGAGGGAGGGCAGGCCCAGTCACACTGTCTGGTGCACAGCACCTGATCGCTGGAACTGAGTCCGGTAGAGCTCGGCGTAGCGCCCGCCGACGGCCAGCAGCTCGTCGTGCCGACCGCGTTCCACGATCCGGCCGGCCTCCACCACCAGGATCAGGTCCGCCGCCACCACGGTGGACAGCCGGTGCGCGATGACGAGTGCCGTACGGCCGGCGAGCGCCTCTGCCAGGGCGCCCTGCACCGCGATCTCCGAGGTGGAGTCCAAGTGGGCGGTGGCCTCGTCGAGGATCACCACCCGCGGGTGCGCCAGCAGCAGTCGGGCGATGGTCAACCGCTGCCGTTCGCCACCGGACAACCGGTAGCCGCGCTCCCCGACCACGGTGTCGAGCCTGTCCGGCAGAGACGCCACCAGCTCGTCCAGCCGGGCCCGCCGGAGGCACTCCCACAGCTCCTCCTCGGTTGCCGTCTCCTTGGCCAGCAGCAGGTTCTCCCGCACGGAGGCATGGAACAGGTGGCCATCCTGGGTGACCAGGCCCATCGTCTGCCGCAGCGAGGCGAAGCTCAGGTCCCGGACATCGACACCGCCGACGGCCACCGCTCCCTCGTCAGTGTCATATAGCCGGGTCGCCAGCTGCGCCAGGGTCGACTTGCCCGCGCCGGATGAACCGACCAGGGCGACGACCTGGCCTGGCTCCGCGCGGAAGGAGACGTCGTGGATCACCTCGACCCCACCGCGGTTGTCCAGCATCGACACCTCCTCGAGGGAGGCGAGCGACACCTTGTCGGCCGGCGGGTAGCTGAACGACACGTGGTCGAAGGTCACGCCGACGGGGCCGGGCGGCACGCTCTGTGCGTCCGGCTTCTCGGTGATCAGCGGCTTGAGGTCCAAGACCTCGAACACCCGCTCGAAGCTGACCAAGGCACTCATCACCTCGACCCGGGCGCTGGCCAATCCGGTCAGCGGCGCGTACAACCTGGTAATCAGCAACGCCAGAGCCACCACCGAGCCGGGATCCAGCGTCCCCTGCAGCGCGAAGTACCCGCCGAGCCCGTAGACCAGGGCCAAGGCAAGCGAGGACACCAACATCAGTGCCGTCATGAACACCATCTGCACCATCGCGGTGCGGACTCCGATGTCGGCCACCCGCTTCGCCCGGATGCCGAACTCCGCCGACTCCCGCTCCGGCCGAGCGAACAACTTCACCAACGTGGCGCCCGGCGCGGAGAACCGCTCCGTCATCTGGGTGCTCATCACCGAGTTGTGGTTGGCGGCCTCCAGCTCCATCCGGGCCAGCCGCCGACCCATCCGCCGCGCGGGCAGCACGAAGATGGGCAGCAGGATCAGGGCCAGCACCGTGATCTGCCAGGAGAGGCGCAGCATGACGACAAGCGTCAGAGCGAGCGCCACCAGGTTGCCCACGACACCGGACAGGGTGTCGGAGAAGGCCCGCTGGGCGCCGATCACGTCGTTGTTCAGCCGGCTGACCAGCGCGCCGGTGCGCGTCCGGGTGAAGAACGCGATCGGCATCCGCTGCACGTGGTCGAAGACCGCCTGGCGCAGGTCGAGGATCAGCCCCTCACCGATCCGGGCCGACATCCAGCGCGACAGCAGGCCCACGCCGGCTTCGGCGACCGCGATCACCGCGATCAGCAGCGCCAGCTGCCAGACGATGGTGAAGGACTGACTGTTGACCAAGGCGTCGACGACCTGACCGGCCAGCAGCGGCGTGGCCACCGCGAGGATGGCACCGACCACGCTCAGCACGCCGAAGCCGGCCAGCATCCGGCGCCGCGGCCGCGCGAACGCGAGGATGCGGCGCACCGTCGCCCAGGAGAACGGCCGTCGCTCCTGCTGCGCCGTCATCACGCTGTAGAGCGAGTTCCAGGCGGCAAACTCCATGCTCATGGCATCACCGTAGAACTTGGCGCTGACAGCGCGGAGTTGTCAGAGAATGACCGAGCCAGCGCAACCTGAGTCTCTGACGACTCAGGTAACTAGGCCGGTACTGGCTCCCGGAGCGCGTGGTCGGCAGCGGCCTCCGCGTGCACCCGCATCGAGTCCAGCAGCGGTATCGCCGAGTCTTGCGAAGGGACCAGCTGGCCGATCTCGGTACAGCCCAGAACGACACCGTCGGCTCCAGCAGCGGCGAGCCGCTCGATGATCCCGGCGTACGCCGCCCGCGAGGCCGGCAGGAACCGGCCGACGGTGAGCTCGTCGAAGATGACCCGGTCGACCGTGGTGCGATCGTCGGCACCGGGTACGTGTACGCCAAGCCCGGCGGCGGACAGCCTGCCGCAATAGAAGTCCTCCTCCATCACCCAACGGGCACCCAGGACGCCCAGCTGGGACCAGCCATGGGCACGGGCGCGGTCGACGATGGCATCGGCGATGTGCAGCAGTGGGATGTCGATCGCTGCCTGGACCTGGTCGGCGACCCGGTGCATCAAGTTGGAGCAGATCAGCACGAAGTCTGCTCCGACGCTCTGGCAGCGGCGCCCTGCGTCGGCCAGCAGCGTAGCCGCCGCGGCCCAGTCGCCCGCCTGCTGCATGGCCCGTACCTCGGCGAAGTCCAGCGACTGCAGTGCGACCAGGGCCGAGGAGTGGCCGCCGCGCCGCCGCTGCACGCTCTCGTTGATCACGCGGTAGTACTCAATGGTCGAGTACCAGCTCAGGCCACCGATGAGTCCGATCGTTTGCATCCCCAAATGATCGATCAGACCGGGTGCCCAAAGGAAGACACGTTCTCCTTCGGTGATCTATAAGGTGTTCTTATGGACTCGCGTCGACTGCTGGTGTTCCGCGAGGTGGCGCGGGCCGGTTCGATCAGCGGCGCCGCTCGGGTCATCGGCTGGACCCAACCGGCGGTCAGTCAGCAGCTCCGGGCGTTGGAGCGCGAAGTGGGCAGCCGGCTGCTGCTGCGCGGCGCCGGGGGTGTCGAGCTCACCGAACCGGGCCGGGTGCTGCTGGCCAGGGCCGACGCGGTGGCGGGACAGCTGCACATGGCCAACGAGGAGCTGGCCGCGCTGACCCAGCTGAGACGCGGCACCGTACGCCTGGCCGCCTACCCGTCGGCGGCCGCAACCTTGGTGCCGCGGGTTGTGGCCGCCATGCTGAGCCGCCATCCCGATATCGACCTCAGCCTTACCGAGGCCGAACCGCCCGAGGCGATCGGCCTGGTCCAGGCGGGGGATGTGGACGTCGCCCTGGTCTTCGGCTACGACGGCCTGCCGGTGGCCGGCGCCGGGCTGCGCTGGCTTCGGTTGGCGGCGGAGCCGGTTCATCTCGTGCTGCCGCCAGGCCACCGGCTGGCCGATCGATCCCCGATCGCGGCCGCTGACCTGGCGGACGAGTCCTGGATCATGGGCTGCGTCCGGTGCCGCGAGCACGCGGTCGCCCTGTGTACGGCGGCCGGCTTCGAGCCGCGGGTGCGCCACCTCAGCGATGACTACGTCGTCGTGCAGAACCTGGTAGCGGTTGGGCTCGGGGTGACGCTGCTCCCGCACTCCGCCCTCGAGGCGTACCGGCACCCCGATGTCCTCGTCCGGCCGTCCCCTGAGTGGGGCACCCGGACGTACGGGGTCGTCCACCGCGAGGGTGCGGACGCCGTCCCCGCCACCGCGGCCTTTCTCCGACTTGTCGGAAGCTGAGCGAACCATAGCGCGCTGAGTCTCTGACAAGTCGGGCGGATAGCGTGGGGGAATGGCCGCGGAGCGCATCGAGTTCGAGGTCGGCGACCGGGTGGTCAAGATCAGCAACCCGGACCGGGTGTACTTCTCCGCCCGGGGCGAGACCAAGCTCGACCTGGCTCGCTACTACCTGTCCGTTGCCGATGGGATCGTCAACGCCCTCTACCACCGGCCCTGCATGCTGCACCGGTTTCCCGATGGCGTGGACGGGGAGAAGGTGCACCAGAAGCGGTTGCCGCACGGGGCGCCGCCGTGGGTGGAGACCGTACGCGTGCACTTCCCCCGCTTCAACCGCGACGCCGACGAGCTGTGCGTGTCACACCCGGCCGACGTGATCTGGGCGGTGCAGATGTCCACGGTGGAGTTCCATCCCTGGAACTCACGGCGGGACGACGTCGAGTCCCCCGACGAGTGGCGGATCGACCTGGACCCGATGCCAGTGGCCCGTTACGCGGATGTGCAGCGGGTGTCGGTGATTGTGCAGGAGCTGCTGGCGGAGCTGGGAGTGGTCGGATACCCGAAGACCTCGGGTGGGAAGGGCCTGCACGTCTATGTCCGGATCGTGCCCGAGCACGGGCACCCGGACGTACGCCGCGCGGCCTGGGCGTTTGCCCGCGAGGTGGAGCGGCGCAGTGACGGGCTGGTCGACCTCACCTGGTGGCGCAAGGACCGCGACCCCGCGTCGGTGTTCGTGGACTACAACCAGAACGCCCGCGACCACACCATCGCCAGCGCCTACTCCGTACGCGGCACGCCGGAGGCCATCGTCTCCGCTCCGGTCCGCTGGGACGAGATACCCGACGCCGACCCCAGAGACTTCACGATCGCCACCATGCCTGCCCGGTACGCCGAGCTGGGTGACCTGCACGGCGACATCGACGACCACCCCTACCGGCTCGACGAGTTGCTGGAGTGGGCCGACCGGGACGAGCGAGACAGTGGTATCGAGGTAGCAGAAGAGGACGACGGTTGATTCGGCGCGCCGTTTCTCCCGAGGAGAAGGGCCTACGATGCGGCCCGGCGCGGCTTCGCCTTCGGCAGCTGTTCAGGTTCGGGGTGCTGCGGCAGCACGAACCAGGCCACGAACGCCGCAACCACATAGAC
>JBKPNA010000206.1:0-5115 GCA_046765695.1 Actinomycetota bacterium
CGACGATTCATGGCGGCTCCGTCCTAAACCCAATCCCGCGTGACGCTACCGTTATCGACCCCGCCAGCGGAAGACTGGCGGAATGCCGAAGACCAACAAGTCAGGTAAGCCGATCAAGAGCGAGCTGCCGAGCACGCTGCAGCGCTCCGGCCGCAAGGCGCAGGAAACCTTCGCCAAGACCTACGACTCGGCCATCGACCAGTACGAGGGCGACGAGCGCCGTGCGCATCAGGTCGCCTTCGCGTCCCTCAAACACACCCACGAAAAGGTGGGGGACCACTGGGAGCCCAAGGAGGAGTACGGCCCTTCCGATGCGCGGGCGGAGGAGCGCGGTCCGGGTAGCGACACACCGACCGCTGGGGGAGTGGACGCGAATGCCTCGAAGAAGCACCTCTACGAAGTTGCCAGCCGGCTGCAGATCAAGGGCCGGTCGTCGATGACCAAAGCCGAGCTGGTGGAGGCGTTGCAGCGGGCCAACTCCCGCGAGTCGGCCCGCACGCTTCGCCAGGAACGAGGGGACTAGTCGGCAGATCTGATCCGCACTGCCTTGAGCGTTGATCCTTCCTTGTTGGCGACGACGAGGACGCGATCGCCGGTTTTGAGATCCCCGATCGTCACCTTGTCGCCGTTCTTGCGCACCACCGTGTCCTCGCTAACCACGTAGGTCGCGGTGTAGCCGTCTTCGCTCTTCACGGTCAACGACGTGTCGCTGACCTTGTCAACCGGGCCCCGCTGAAAGACCACCACCCGGTGCTCCTCACCAGCCAGGGTGACCTCGCCATGCAGCGCTCTGCGCAACAGGGCGATCCGCTTTAACCTGGGCCCCTGCCAGCGGTCGCCATGCTTCGGCTGCTTGGTCGGCTTCGCGCTTGGGGTACCGGTCGGGCTGGCGGAGGCGGTCGGCGTCGGGCTTGGGCTGGACGGGTCGGCGTACGCCATCCCAGCGCCGATGCCACAGGCGAGGGCGACCGTGCTGACCCCGACGACGACGATCTTGGCTGCGCTCTTCATCAGAAGTGCTCCTTCTAGACTGGATGCCTTTCCCGCTGTCCAGTCTTGACCCGCGCGGGCGCACAAGCCCCGCCCAACCGGCGGTCCTTCAGCAACCCTTCAGCCCGCGTGCCGGACCCCGGTCCACAGGGTCGGCCAGGCGACCCCCAGCCCACCGAGCATGGTGCGGAGCAGCGGCAGGCTGATGCCGACCACGTTGTGATGATCGCCTTCGATGCCGGTGATGAAACCGCCGCCAAGTCCGTCGACGGTGAACGCCCCGGCAACCTCGAGGGGTTCACCAGTGGCGACGTACGCGCTGATCTCGGCGTCGGTCAGGTCGGCGAAGTGCACGGTGGTCGAGGCGACGGCCGAGTCGGATCGCTGCTGGCCGGCGCCTCGCACGAGAACGTGGTGCCCGGTGTGCAGTAGGCCGGAGCGGCCCCGCATCCGGTGCCAGCGCTCGATCGCGTCAGCCGCCGACCGGGGTTTCCCGTACGCCGCCTCGTCCAGCTCGAGCAGGGAGTCACAGCCGACCACGATCGTGGTCTGCTGATCATCGCCGAGCTGCGCCGCGGCAGTCTCCGCCTTGAGCCGGGCGAGCCGGCTCACCAGCTCGGTGACAGTAGGGGCCGAAACCGCCGTCTCGTCAACTCCGGAGACGACCACCTCGGGGGACAGGCCTGCCGAGCGCAACGTCCGCAGCCGAGCGGGTGATGCCGAGGCAAGCACCAGCCGCACCACCATGGCGTCACCTTAGGACGTGTCTCTAGGGTCGGGGGATGACCACTGGCGACTCGTCTCGGCGGGCCACCGAACGGGTCTGGGCGACCCTCCCGGCCGGAGCCAGGTCGGTGCTGGAGACGCAGTTGTCGCCGACCGATCTGCAGAGCCTGCTGCTCGACCTGGCCCACACCAGGTCCGTCCGAGTCGATGCTTCCCGGCTGCGGCGGCGCTGGGCGGAGGACCGGTTCGTCCAGCCCGCAGCTGCCGATCCCCGGCGACTGGCTCGGCTGCTCGCCCGGCTCTGGAGCTTGCTGCCTGCAGAATTCGCCGCAGTCGAGCTCTCGCCAGTCACCCCGTTCGGCACCTGCAGCGCGCTCGGACCTGTCGACCAGGGCCGGATCGTGTCCACCATCCGAAGCAGCGAGGTGGTCAGTGACCCGACGAACGTGCTGGCGCTGGAGGCCGACCGACGGCGCCGCTCCACTCGAAGTGCCGTCCACCTGGCCGCTCATTCACGCGTTGTCCGCGCGCAGCGCTTCGCACCCGGGTCTTCGGCGCATTTCGCACTGTTGGCCCTGGTCTCCAGCGGCCTGGACCTGGGGTCCTCGACCACAGAACTGGATTTCGTCCGGCGGCACATGACGGCCTGGCGCACCGTGCTCGAAGACACGCTGGGCCGGGGCAGCTTCACGTTCCACTACTCGACGTTCGGCGATCCCGTGCTGTCTGAGCGGATGGCTTTGCAGCTCGTACCGGACTTTCCGGAACTCGTGCTGGCATCGGAGCCGATGCCCGGCGGCGGCTACTATGCGGGGCTTCGCTTCATGATCATGGCGCGGACGGCCGATGGGTTGCTGGACATCGGCGACGGCGGCCTGACCGACTGGACGGCGAAGCTGAGTGCCAATGCCAAGGAGCGCTGTCTGGTCTCCTGTCTGGCAACCGAGCGGTTGCTGCGACTGAGCGGCGAGGACTAGCGGCGGCCGCCACCCAGCAGGCCGCCCAGCATGTCGAGGATCGACCCGGTTCCGGCCTGGGGTTCATTCTGCGCGCCGGCCTGGCCGGCTGCCGCGCCGCCGCCCAGCATGCTGCCGAGCAGGTCGCTGAGCACCTTACCGCCGCCCTGGCTGCCTCCGGTGAACCGCTTGGACAGATAGGCCAGCACGATAGGGGCCAGGATCGGCAGCAGCTTCTGGATCAACCCGGCCTGGTGACCGACATTCGCACCGAGGGTCTGGGCAACCTGGGTTGCGTTGCCACCGAAGATGTTGCTGACGATCTTCTGGCCGTCGTCGGTGTCGACCTGATCCAGGTTCACCCCGCCGTCGACCAGGTCGCCCGAGTGATCTCCCAGGGCGCCGGCGAGGGACGCCGCGCCAGCCGGATCGGCCGCATTGGCATGCATCCCGCCAAGCAGGGCTGGAATGGCCTGCCGGGTCGCTGCCTCGGCGGTGGCCTCGTCGACTCCCAGCTGAGCGGCCAGCTGGCGGATGGGGATGTTGGCCAGGATCTCGTCGGTTGCGCTCATGATCGGAGGCTACTGTGGCCGTCCCGACATCCGCCAGGCACCCGGACCCGGCTGGACCGGGGCGCGTACCGAACGCCAGTAGGCCGACCAGCCGGACTGTCGGGGACTGGGTGGCACCGTGCCAGTGCTTTGCCGCATGCTGAACACGGCAACCAGGGCGGCGAGCTCCTCCTCGGTGGGCGAGCCCTTGACGACTCGGAAGAGGGGTTCATCCATGGCACCGGTCTCCGCTGCGGTTCCAGCCGCTTGTGGCCTTGTGCGGAGAGACGGCGGCGGAAACGGCCGAATCCGCATTCAGATGCGGCGTTGTGCGGAGAAACGTGCAGGAGGGCGTCACGACCTGCCCCTCCGCGGCGTACCCGGCCGGTCCGCTTGTGGCCTTGTGCGGAGAGACGGCGGCGGAAACGGCCGAATCCGCATCCAGATGCGGCCTTGTCCGGAGAAACGTGCAGGAGGGCGTCATAGCGGGATGTTCCCGTGCTTCTTGGGCGGCAGCGTCTGCCGCTTGGTCCGCAATAGCCGGAGCACCCGCGTCACCTCGACCCGGGTCTCGTGCGGTGCGATCACGGCATCGACGTAGCCTCGCTCGGCAGCGAGGTAGGGATTGGCCAGCTCGTCGTCGTAGTCGGTGACCAGCTTGGCGCGCAACACATCGGGGTCGTCGGCCTTGGCGAGCTCCTTGCGGTACAAGATGTTGACCGCACCCTGCGCCCCCATCACGGCGATCTGTGCCGTCGGCCAGGCCAGGTTGAAGTCTGCGCCCAGGTGCTTGGAGCCCATCACGTCGTACGCGCCGCCGTAGGCCTTTCGGGTGATCACCGTGACCAGGGGGACCGTTGCCTCGGCGTACGCGTAGATCAGCTTGGCGCCTCGCCGGATGATCCCGTTCCATTCCTGGTCGGTGCCGGGCAGGAAGCCCGGCACGTCGACGAAGGTGACCACCGGGATGTTGAACGCGTCGCAGGTGCGCACGAACCGAGCCGCCTTCTCCGAGGCGTCGATGTCCAGGCAGCCGGCGAAGTGCAGCGGCTGGTTGGCCACCACGCCCACACTGCGCCCGTCGATCCGGCCGAACCCCACGACGACGTTGGGCGCGAACAGCGCGTGCACCTCGAGGAACTCCCCGTCGTCGAGCACGTGGGCGACCACCTCGTGCATGTCATAGGGCTGGTTGGGCGAGTCGGGGATCAACGTGTCGAGTTCGCGGTCGACGTCCTGCACCTCCAGCGGGTTGTCCACCGGGAAGCTCGGCGGGTCCTCGAGGTTGTTCTGCGGCAGGTAGGACAGCAGCGCCCTGACGTACTCGATGGCGTCGTCCTCGTCGGTGCCCAGGTAGTGCGCGTTCCCCGACTTGGTGTTGTGCGTACGCCCGCCGCCGAGCTCCTCCATGGTGACGTCCTCACCGGTCACCGTCTTGATCACGTCCGGGCCGGTGATGAACATCTGCGAGGTCTGGTCGACCATCACCACGAAGTCGGTCAGCGCCGGGGAGTAGACGTGCCCGCCCGCCGCCGCGCCCATGATCAACGAGATCTGCGGGATGACCCCGGAGGCGTGGGTGTTGCGGCGGAAGATCTCCCCGTACAGCCCGAGCGAGACGACGCCCTCCTGGATCCGGGCGCCGCCGCCCTCGTTGAGCCCGATCAGCGGGCAGCCGGTCTTCAGCGCGAAGTCGATGATCTTGACGATCTTCTCTCCGTACACCTGGCCGAGGCTGCCGCCGAAGACGGTGACGTCCTGGCTGAAGACGCAGACCGGGCGGTCGTCGATGGTGCCGAATCCGGTCACTACCCCGTCGCCGTACGGCCGCTTCTTCTCCATCCCGAAGCTGGTGGACCGGTGACGGGCGAATTCGTCCAGCTCGGTGAACG
>JBKPNA010000207.1:0-9866 GCA_046765695.1 Actinomycetota bacterium
ATGTTGGAGTGGTGCTCCATCACCGAGACCACGATCTCGTCGCCCGGCCGCAGTGAAGCGCCCAGCACGTGAGCGCACAGATTGAGGGCTTCCGACGCGTTCTTGGTGAAGACGATCTCCTCCGAGCGCGCCGCGCCGACGAAGGACGCCAGCGTCGCCCGGGCACCCTCGTACGCCTCGGTCGCCTCCGCGCCGAGCCGGTGCATGGCCCGGGCCACGTTGGCGTTGTGGTTCAGGTAGTGGTCCTCGATCGCCTCCACCACGCAGCGCGGCTTCTGCGAGGTGTTGGCACTGTCCAGGTAGACCAGCGGCCGGCCGTCGAAGCTGCGTTCCAGGATCGGGAAGTCGGCGCGGATGTGCTCGACGTCGAAGGGAATGGACTCCTCGACCGGCTCGAGCTCTTCGACCTCCGCCACCGAGACGGTGGCGGGGTACTCCGCGTGTGTGGTCATCGGGGGTCCAAGGGGGTCGTCCCCCTTGCCTCAATAGGGGTCATTGGATCAGGAGACTCCCGCCTTGACATAGCGGTCGTAGCCCTCGGCTTCCAGCCGGTCGGCCAGCTCACGGCCGCCCTGCTCGGCGACCCGGCCGGCGACGAAGACATGCACGTAGTCGGGCTGGATGTAGCGCAGGATCCGGGTGTAGTGAGTGATCAACAGCACGCCCCGGTCGCCTTGGGCGGAGAACCGGTTGACACCGGCGGCCACCACTCGGAGCGCGTCGATGTCGAGCCCCGAGTCGGTCTCATCGAGGATCGCGAAGCGGGGGTTGAGGAGCTCGAGCTGGACGATCTCGTGCCGCTTCTTCTCACCCCCGGAGAAGCCCTCGTTCACGCTGCGGTTGGCGAACTCGGGATCCAACTTGACCCGCTCCATCGCGGTGTTGACCTCTTTCACCCAGGTCCGCAGCTTCGGCGCCTCTCCGTCGAGCGCCGTCTTGGCCGTCCGTAGGAAGTTGGCCACCGAGACGCCCGGGACCTCCACCGGATACTGCATGGCGAGGAACAGTCCCGCCCGCGCCCGCTCGTCGATGGTCAGGGAGAGCAGGTCCTGCCCGTCCAGGGTGACGGTGCCGGAGGTGATGTGGTACTTAGGATGGCCCGCGATGGAGTAGGCCAGGGTGGACTTCCCGGAGCCGTTGGGCCCCATGATCGCGTGCACCTCGCCGGAGCTGACCGACAGGTCGACGCCGCGCAGAATCTCCTTCGCTCCGGTCTCGGTGTCGACCGACACGTGCAGGCCGCGAATCTCGAGAGTGGACATGTGGCGTTAACTCCTAGCTTCGACAGGAAGGGGGCTGGTGACGTCGACGAGGACGTCGTTGCCCGAAACGTGGCAGGGATAGACGGCGACCGGCTCGGTGGCGGGCAGCCCGAGTGGCTCGCCGGTGGCCAGGTCGAAGCGCGAACCGTGCAGGTAGCACTCGATCTCGCCGTCTCCGACATCGCCCTCCGACAGCGGGATCGACGCATGTGAGCACTCGTCGGCGATGGCGTAGAAGCGGCCGTTGCTGTGCACGATCGCCACCTCGGTGCGGCCGACCTCGACCGAGATCGCACTGTCCGGGGCGACGTCGGCCACGGAGCAGACGCGCTGAAGGCTCATTTGTTATGCACCTCGCGCCCGCTCGGGACCTTCAGATCCCGCCTTCCGCCACGCGCTCGCCACCGAGAACCCAGCTTGGTCACGACGGACGGCGGTGCCTCGCTTGGTCGTCCAGGCGGGATCCGGTCCCTCGCTACCCGACGCTCGGTGCTCATCGGGCCATTCCTTCGGCGGGCTCACCGGTGCTGCCCACGTTGATGGCCAGCTCCGCCTCCACCGCGTCGAGCAACTGGGCCTCGATCTCCGGAACGCCGACCCGGCGGATGATGTCGGCGAAGAAGCCGTGCACCACCAACCGGCGGGCCTCCGGCTCGGGGATTCCCCGGCTGCGCAGGTAGAACAGCTGTTCGTCGTCGAACCGGCCGGTGGCCGAGGCATGCCCTGCCCCCTCGATCTCACCGGTCTCGATCTCCAGGTTGGGCACCGAGTCGGCCCGGCAGCCGTCGGTCAGCACCAGGTTACGGTTCGACTCGTACGTGGTGATGCCCTCGGCGATCTTGCGGATCAGCACGTCTCCGATCCAGACGGTGTGCGCACCCTTGCCCTGCAGCGCCCCGCGGTAGTCGACGTTGCTCTTGGTGTGCGGTGCGTTGTGGTCGACGAACAGCCGGTGCTCCAGATGCTGACCGGCGTCGGCGAAGTAGAGGCCGAGCAACTGGGCCTCGCCACCGGTGCCGGCGTACTCCACAGACGACGAGATCCGCACCACCTCACCGCCGAAGCTGACCAGCGCCTGCCGGTAGGTCGCGTCCCGGCCGACTCTGGCGTGCAGATGCGCCAGGTGCACCGCGTCGTCGTCCCAGTCCTGCATCGACACCATGGTCAGCGAGGCGCCGTCGCCGACGAGGATCTCAATGTTGCCGGCGCGTACGGTGTGGCCGCGGTGCTGTAGCACCAGCGTGGCCCGGGCGTGAGCGCCGATGTCGATGACCAGGTGGTCGAACACCGCCGCATCGCCTTCGCCGCCGGTGACCGTCACAACCACCGGCTCGGCGAGCTCCGAGTCGGCCGGCACGGTGATCACCCGCGCCTGCTCGAAGGAGGCCCACGCTTGAGCGCTGACCCGGTCGGTGGGGGCGTAGATCGAGCCGAGCCGCGGGTCGTTCCGGCCCACCAGCTCGACGGTCACCTCGCCAGGCCCGGAGATCTCCACGTCCGCGTGGCCGCCCGGGGTGAAGGTGCCGTTGTGCAGACCCCTGAGCCGCCTCATCGGGGTGAACCGCCAGATCTCCTCAACACCCCTCGGCACCGGATGGTCGGACAGCTCGAACGATCCGGCGGGGTGCAGGTGGGACGAAACCTTGGCAGGGGACTCCACAGCGTCGGCCACCACCACGGCGGCCTCGTCGAGAACCGTCACGTCAGCCGACCGCGCCTTCCATCTGCAGCTCGATCAGCCGGTTCAGCTCAAGCGCGTACTCCATCGGCAGCTCGCGGGCGATCGGTTCCACGAAGCCGCGGACGATCATTGCCATCGCCTCGTCCTCGCCGAGGCCGCGGCTTCTCAGGTAGAACAGCTGGTCCTCGCTCACCTTGGACACCGTGGCCTCGTGACCCATCGACACGTCGTCCTCACGGACGTCGACGTAGGGGTAGGTGTCGGAGCGGCTGACGGTGTCGACCAGCAGCGCGTCGCACTTGACCGTGCTGGCCGAGTGGTGGGCGCCCTCCTGCACCTGGACCAGGCCGCGGTACGACGTACGGCCGCCGCCGCGCGCCACCGACTTGGAGATGATCGAACTCGACGTGTGTGGCGCGCAGTGCACCATCTTGGCGCCGGCGTCCTGGTGCTGGCCCTCGCCGGCGAAGGCGATAGACAACGTCTCGCCGCGGGAGTGCTCCCCCATCAGGTAGACCGCCGGATACTTCATCGTCACCTTGGAGCCGATGTTGCCGTCGATCCACTCCATGGTCGCGCCCTCTTCGCAGGTGGCCCGCTTGGTCACCAGGTTGTAGACGTTGTTCGACCAGTTCTGGATGGTGGTGTAGCGGCAGCGCGCGTTCTTCTTGACGATGATCTCCACCACCGCGGAGTGCAGCGAGTCGCTGCTGTAGATCGGCGCGGTGCAGCCCTCGACGTAGTGCACGTACGCGCCCTCGTCGACGATGATCAACGTGCGCTCGAACTGGCCCATGTTCTCGGTGTTGATCCGGAAGTAGGCCTGCAGCGGGATGTCCACGTGCACGCCCTTCGGCACGTAGATGAACGAGCCGCCCGACCAGACGGCGGTGTTGAGCGAGGCGAACTTGTTGTCACCGACCGGGATCACGGTGCCGAAGTACTCCTGGAACAGCTCCGGGTGCTCCTTGAGCCCGGTGTCGGTGTCCAGGAAGATCACACCCTGCTTCTCGAGCTCTTCGTTGATCTTGTGGTAGACCACCTCGGACTCGTACTGGGCCGCCACGCCGGCTACCAGCCGGGCCTTCTCCGCCTCGGGGATGCCGAGCTTGTCGTAGGTGTTCTTGATGTCGGCGGGCAGGTCGTCCCAGGAGGCCGCCTGCTTCTCGGTCGAGCGGACGAAGTACTTGATGTTGTCGAAGTCGATGTCACCCAGCTCCGCACCCCACGCGGGCAGCGGCTTGCGACCGAAGAGCTTGTGGCCCTTCAGCCGGAGGTCGAGCATCCACTGCGGCTCGTTCTTCAGCCGGGAGATGTCGGCGACCACCTCGGGCGTCAGCCCTCGTCTCGCCGAGGCACCGGCCACGTCGGCGTCTGCCCAGCCGTACTCGTAACGCCCGAGGGCCGCGAGGTGCTGGTCCTGGGTCTGCCCGGTGCCGACCGGCCGCGTGACCGACGGGTCCTGGGTCTGAGTCATATCGAGGAGTGCCTTTCCTTTGATCGTCTCTTTGAAACGGGGGCCGGGATGTGGGTCGTGCCGGAGGCACGCGGGACATGAGTGGTGCAGACACCGTCGCCGTGAGCGATGGTGGCTAGCCGCTGCACATGGACGCCGAGCAGGCGAGAGAACGCGCGGGTCTCCACCTCGCACAGCTGGGGGAACTGGGCCGCGACGTGTGCCACCGGGCAGTGGTGCTGGCACAGTTGCTCGCCTGCGGTGGACGGCAGGGTGGCCGCGACGTACCCGTCGTCGGTGAGCGCGGCGGCCAAGGCCTGGGCCGGCGTGGTGCCAGGCTCGGCGGCGGCCAGCCTCGCGGCGTACCGCTGCTCCATGTCGGCGATCCGCCGCTCGGCAAACCGGGTCACCGCGTCGGGACCGGCCACCTCGGCAAGATAGCCCAGCGCCTGGTTGGCGAGAGCGTCGTACGCGGTATAGAACCCGGCGCGTCCGGCGTCGGTGAGCGCGAAGACCTTGGCCGGTCGACCCCGACCGCGGGCGCCGTACACTCGCTGCTGCCGAGCCTCCACCTGGCCGGTCGCCAGCAACGCGTCCAAGTGACGGCGAATGGCCGCGGGCGTCAGGCCGAGCCGCCCGGCCAGCTCCGCCGCCGTCGACGGACCGTGCTCCAGAATCGAGCTCCCCACCCGGTGCCGCGTCGACGCGTCCGCCTCGCGGCGCTGCTGCCCAGCAGCCTGCGTCTCGGGAGCGACCTCGATGGATTTCACAACACCAGTGTGCCGTTAATCGGGTGCGTGGTTCAAATAAGGCTCGCCTTAGCGACCGATGTCACACCGGGACACCGCTTCGCGCCATCACGGGAATCTGCTACGCGCCTTTCCCCGACACGCCGAGAACGGGGTCTTCGACATGAAACGCGCGGCGGAGAATCAGGGCACCTGACCTGTCCTGAAGCAGTGCGTGCCATTCGTCTCCTTCGTAGAGTCAGAAAGTCTGGCCCAAGAAACTAGGGAGCAACCATGGCGGTCTACGCAGCACTCACCTACACCCGCGACGTCGACTGGTCGGCGCCTGAGCAGGCCGACGAGATGGTCGAGTACAAGCAGTTCGGCAACGACCACGCCGACGCCATTCGCGGCGGTGAGGTGCTCTACCCCACCGGCACCGCCACCACGGTCCGGGTGACCGGCGCCCGAGGGGGCGACGTGATCACCACCGATGGCCCGTACGCCGAGACCAAGGAGGCCCTCACCGGGTTCTACCTGATCGAGGCGGCGGACCTGGACGAGGCAATCCGGATCGCCTCGGAGCTTCCGGCGGCCTGGGACGGCGCAGTCGAGCTCCGGCCGGTCATCCGGCAATGGGCTGACCGCCTTTCGTGAACGCGCACGATCAGCTCGCCGAGCTGATTCGGATCGAGGGTGCCCGGCTGCAGGCCACCCTCGTCCGCTCCCTCGGCGACTGGTCGCTCGCCGAGGATGCGGTGCAGGAAGCCGTTCTTGCGGCGCTGCGCGACTGGAGCGTCCATGGCGTACCGGCGCAGCCGCAGGCCTGGCTGATCACCACGGCACGGCGCAAGGCGATCGACCTGATCCGGCGGGAACGTGCCCGGAGCGGTAAAGAACAGGCGGGGGTGGAGCTAATGGAGCTGACCCGAACCGACCAGCCGTCGGACCGCGTGCTCCGCGACGACATGCTGCGACTGATCTTCACCTGCTGCCATCCCAGCCTGGCGCCGGAAGCCCAACTGGCTCTCGCGCTGCGTACGCTCTGCCAGCTGTCGGTGGCTCAGGTCGCGGCAGCGATGCTCATCACGGAGGCCGCCATGGCCAAGCGGCTGACCCGGACCCGGCAGAAGATCACCGTGGCCAAGATTCCTTACCGGGTGCCGGCTGAGATCGAGCTGCCGGAGCGACTGACCGCTGTCTGCGGGGTCGTCCATGCCCTCTACACCGCGGGGCATGCCCCGGTCAGCGGAGAGGCCTTGCTCGACGTCGACCTGTGCGCAGAAGGCCTGCGCCTCGCCCGGTTGCTGCACGAGCTGCTCCCGGACGAGGCCATGCCGGCGGCGGTACTTGCGTTGATCCTGTTGACCGAGGCTCGACGGCCGGGCCGGACCGACGCGGACGGCGAGCCGATCCCGCTGGCCGACCAGGACCGGTCAGGCTGGAACCGGAACATGATCGAGCAGGGACGGGACCTACTGACGGCCAGCCTGCGGCGCACCGAGGGACTGGCCGACCCGTACCAGTTGCAAGCCGCCATCGCGTACGAGCACGATCGGGCGACCACGTACGGGGCGACGGATTGGGACGAGATCCTCCGGCTCTACGACCTGCTGGTTTCGGTAGCTCCGACTGCCCCGGCTGCGCTGGCCCGAGCGGTAGCGGTGGCGGAGCGGGACGGACCTGAGGCGGGACTCGCGGCGGTGGCGGCGCTTCCCGTCGACTCCCGCCGCGAAGCAGTACGCAGCGAGCTGCTCGCCCGCGCCGGCCGTCCCGTGGAAGCTGCTGCAGCTGTGGAAGTTGCCCTGACCGGCGACGCCCCAGAGACGCAGAAGCGCTACTGGCGACGCCGGCTGGCCACCTGGCAGGACGCCGTCACGATCTCGGGGCGCTGACAGCCTCGTCGAGCAGGGCCAACGCCGCCTCCTGGTCGGCGGGCGGCAGGCGGCGAAAGTAGGTCTTCGCGTAGAACGCCGCCTGGGTGCTCCGTGCCCGCCGCTCGCCGAGCAGCGCGGCACCGACGATCAGCGGCACGCTGACGACCACCCCAACAATGACCAGACCGGGAGTGATGTTGAGTTCCGGCGTCGGGCTGCTGGCCAGCACCATCGCGACCCGCACGGCCAGGTAGATGCCCAGACCCAGCAGGATCCAGCGCCGCACCGGCTCCGCCAGCCGGTGCGCCGCAGCCACCGCCAACAGATACGTGCCGATCAGCAGGGTCGGCAGGGTGATCAGCGAGCCCAGCACCGCGTAGACCGAGAGCACCTGAGCCGGATCGCCGTCGGCCAGCCGGATGGTCGACTCGATCAGCTGGAGCACCAGGAGCGACGACAGGGAGTCCAGCAACAGCACCGCGAAGCCGAACACCGACGCGGTGAACAGCTTCGGCCGGTACAGCCGTTCCCGGATCACGGCGCCCATGCTGGGCCGCGACCGCCGGCTCCGGCGCTGGCGTACCCCGTCGATGATCAGCGGGGCCGCACCGCTCGCCGCACCGGCGGTCTGCGACGCCAGCTCGCCGCCCCAGCCGAGCAGCCCGAACACCGCGCTGACCCCGACGGCGAGCACGACCCCCGCCGCCAAGGCGACGATCGAGCTGAGATAGGCCGGGCCGGTCTGGACCGGGCCGACCTTCTCCGCCTGGTCCTCGGGAGCAGCCATGGCTTCATTGTGGCCGAGCAGCGGGCCGGGGATGATCAACGAGCAGAAACAGGCCGGGCTTGCTGCTGGCCGCCGTCAGGGGTTCGCGGCGGTGACAGTCTCGTCCAGCAGATCCAGGGCAGCCTCCTGGTCGGCAGGCGCGAGACGGCGGAAGTACGTCTTGGCGTAGTACGTGGTCTGGGTCTTACGGGCCCGACGAGCGCCGAGCAGTGCAATGCCGACCATCAGAGGCAAGGTGCTGAGAACCCCCAGGACGACCAGGCCTGCGGTGACGTTGAATTGCTCGGCCGATTGCGAACTGGCGATCACGGTGGCAATCCGCATGGCGGCATAGACCGCCATCCCAAGCAGGATCCAGCGCCGATAGCGGTTCCCTATCCGGTGCCCGCCGGCCACGGCCAGCAGGTAGGTGGCGATCAGCAGCAGCGGTAGCATGATCGCCGTGCCCAGCAGGCCGAAAACCGTCATCATCCGCGCCTGGTCACCGTGTGCCAGCCGGACCGCCCAGCGGGCTACCGGCAACATCAGCAAGCTGCCACCGGAGTCGATGATCAGCAGTGCGAAGCCGTACGCCGATGCGATGAACAGCTTCGACTGGTAGCCCAGCTCCCGGGTCAGCCCAGGCCGCGGCCGGGACCGCTCCGCCCGGTGCCGGAGGAGGCCGTCGAGAATCAGCGGAGCCGCACCGCTCACCGCTCCGGCAGTCTGCGAGGCCACGTCGCCGCCCCAGCCCAGCAGCGCGAACAGCTTGGTGGCCGCTACGCCCAGCACGATCCCGAGAGCCAGTGCGATGAGCGAGTAGAGGTAGGCCGGGCGCGATGAAACTTCGGCGATCGTCTCCCCCGAGTCCGCGGGAGCGGCCATGGCTTCATTCTGGCCGACCATGCCGCCGTGGAGGATCGGCGAGAATAAACAGATGCGGCTTCCTGTGATGCCCCCGGTGGCACCCATGCTGGCCAAGGCAGTGCCCAACATCCCGGAAGGTGAGCTGTCCTTCGAGCCGAAGTGGGACGGCTTCCGCTCGATCATCTTCCGCGACGGCGACGACGTGGAGATCGGCTCGCGCAACGAACGGCCGATGACTCGCTACTTCCCGGAGGTGGTCGAGGCGGTCAAGCAGAGCCTGCCGGAGCGCTGCGTGGTCGACGGGGAGATCATCGTCGTGGTCGGCGACCGGCTGGAGTTCGAGGTGCTGCAGCAGCGGATCCATCCGGCCGAGAGCCGGGTGCGGCTGCTGTCCCGGGAGACCCCGGCCAGCTTCATCGCATTCGATCTGCTGGCCTTGGATGACACCGACTGGACCGGCGAGCCGTTCGAACGCCGTCGGGCTGCGCTCGCGCAGGCCCTGAGGAACGCACGACCGCCGATCCACCTGACACCGGTGACCCGTGATCACGACCAGGCCGTCGAGTGGTTCTCGCAGTTCGAGGGTGCCGGCCTGGACGGCGTGGTCGCCAAGCCGCTGCACGGGACGTACCAGCCGGACAAGCGGGTGATGTTCAAGATCAAGCATCAGCGGACCGCCGACTGTGTGGTCGCCGGCTACCGGGTGCACAAGAGCGGCCCCGACAGCATCGGCTCGCTGCTCCTCGGTCTGTACAACGACGAGGGCGAGCTGGCCTCGGTCGGTGTCATCGGGGCCTTTCCAGCGGCGCGGCGCAAGGAGCTGTTCACCGAGCTGCAGCCGCTGGTGACCACCTTCGACGACCATCCCTGGGCCTGGGCTAAGCAAGAGGAGGGCGCGCGTACGCCGCGCAACTCCGAGTTCAGCCGCTGGAACAGCGGCAAGGACCTTTCCTTCGTGCCGCTGCGGCCGGAGCTCGTGGTCGAGGTGCGCTACGAGCACATGGAGGGCGTCCGCTTCCGGCACACCGCGCAGTTCAACCGGTGGCGGCCCGACCGGGACCCGAGGTCGTGCACGTACGAACAGCTCGAGGAACCGGTCAAGTTCGACCTGGCCGACATCTTGTCGGCGTGACCCTGTAGTCCGCCGATTGGCCAGTCGGCCCTTCACCCCCACCACCCGCACACGAGCACAGAAGTTGAGGTTCGACATGCGTGGCGTCTTCCTACCC
>JBKPNA010000208.1:0-7261 GCA_046765695.1 Actinomycetota bacterium
GCGGATCACCGTGGCGGCCAAGAACGTCGACACCGTCGAGCACGACATCGCCGACTCGGACGACTATTACCAGTACCACGGGGGCATGATCGCCACAGTACGGGCGCTGACCGGGACGGCGCCGCGCGCGTACGTGGGTGACTCGACCAGCCCGGACGCGGTGCGCACCCGGTCGCTGACCGAGGAGACGTCCCGGGTGTTTCGCGCTCGGGTGGTCAACCCGCGCTGGATCGGTGCCATGCAGCGGCACGGCTACAAGGGCGCCTTCGAGCTGGCGGCGACGGTGGACTATCTCTACGGCTTCGACGCGACCGCAGGGGTGGTGACCGATCAGATGTACGCCAAGCTGGCCGAGAGCTACGTGCTGGACAAGACCAACCAGGACTTCATGAAGCACGCCAACCCGTGGGCGCTGCGGAGCATCATCGAGAAGCTCAACGAGGCGGTCGATCGAGGGCTCTGGGCCGAGCCCGATCCGGAGATCATGGCCGAGATGCAGCAGGTCTATCTCGACGTGGAGGGTGATCTCGAGGACGCGGGTTGAGCCGCCCTCCCCAGTGTATGCAATGCATGCAGGGAAGTACCATCGAATTGGAGGTGGCACCCAATGACCATGTTGACTGTTCGGGATCTCGATCCCCACGTGAAGGACAAGTTGCGACGGCGAGCGGCTCGACATGGCCGATCGATGGAGGCCGAAGTACGCCAGATCCTCACTGACGCGGTGGAGGCAGCTGACGATGCTGTCGATCTGGTCTCCAGCATTCGAAGGCACTTCGCCGGTACGGGAGTGCAGCTGGAACTGCCCGACCGCAGCGCCGCGCAGCAACGACCGGTGGACTTCGATTCGTGATCGTTCTGGACACCAACGTCGTGTCAGCGTTGATGACTGACGATCAGGCGGTCAACCCGTGGCTGTCGAGCGTGCGAGTGGATGAGCTCTTCACAACGGTGATGACGCGCGGCGAGATTCGGTATGGCTTGGCGCGCCTCACAGACGGTAGACGGAAGGCTGATCTCACCCAGCGCGCCGACGACTTGTTCAATGAGATCAGTGAGCGCATGTTGGTCTTCGACTCGAAGGCGGCCGATCTCTACGGAAAGTTGGTGGCCTCACGGCAACGCGGGGGTCGTCCGATATCAGTACCGGACGCGATCATCGCCAGCATTGCCGCAGTGAACCGTGCCAGCCTTGCCACCCGAAATGTGCGTGACTTCGATGGGTGCGGGATCGAGGTCGTCGATCCATTCAGCTTCGCTGGATGATTCAGCGGGCCAGGCCGCGGACCCGCTTCAGGATCGCCCCCGCCACCGCGTCCGGCTCCGTCTCGGGTAGCCAGTGGTTCGCGTCCAGGTCGACGAACTCGTACGGGGCATTCACGTAGTCACCTGTGTGTTCGGCGGCATACCGGTTGATGGCGCGATCGTGGCGGCCCCACACGAACGTCGTCGGTACCCCAATCCGGCCTATCGGTTCTCGGATCGTGAAGGGGATGCCGCGGTACCAGTTGATGGCCCCGGTCATGGCACCAGGGTCAGCCATGGCATAGACGTACGTCCGAACATGCTGTTCCGGCAGCCCGCTGTCCCGCAGCAGCTTCGCCAGCGTCCGCCGGGTGATCACCTCGGGCAGCAGTGGCAGTTGGAAGAACGCGATGTACCACGACCGCAGCGCCTGGTCGCTGCGGCGCAAGGCGTCGACAATGGCGGCGGGATGCGGTGTGGCCAGCGAGGTCACAGAGGCCGTCCGGTCGCGATGCCAGCTGCCCATCCCCCAGGCCGGCGCGGCGCCCCAGTCATGTCCCACGACGTGCGCGCGCCCGATCCCGGCGGCGTCCAGCAGGGCGACGACGTCGTCGGTCAGCTCGGTGGTCCGGTAGTCCCGACGGCGGCGTGGCGAAGCACTCGGGCTGTAGCCGCGCTGGGTGGGCGCCAGGGTTCGCAGCCCTGCCGCGTTGAGCCGCCGGGCGACTGCGTCGTAGCAGGACCGCTGCTGCGGAAACCCGTGCAGCAGGATGACAGTCTCGCTGTCGGCCGGGCCCGTGTCGAGGACACGGAACCGGAGGCCCGAACGTTCGAAGTGGTCCATCAGCCAAGAGCCGATCGATGCTGTACGGCCAACTCCCGATAGTGGTCTGCGTTGCGCACGATTTTCGCGTGCTCCTCCTCGGTCAGCTCGCGGCGTACCTTGCCGGGCACGCCGGCAACGAGTGAACGCGGCGGGATGCGGGTGCCCTCGAGCACCACGCTGCCGGCGGCCACCAGGCAGCCGGTGCCGAGCACCGCGCCGTTCAGCACTGTCGCATTCATCCCGATCAGGCAGTAGTCGTCGATCATGCAGCCGTGCACGACGGCGGCATGCCCCACGCTCACCCCTGCGCCGATCCACGCCGGAAAGCCGAAGTCAGTGTGCACGACGACGTTGTCCTGCAGGTTGCTGCCCGGACCGAGCGAGACTGCATCCATGTCGGCCCGAACCACGGCGCCGTAGAAGACGCTGGCCTCGGCCCCGATGCTGGCCTGGCCGACCACAGCGGCCGTCGGCGCGAGCCAGGCCGTCGGGTCGACGATCGGCGAGTACTCGCCGTACGGCAGCAGCAGCGCGCTCACGCCCGAACCTTAGTGGACTACCGTGACGGGGTGCCGAAGAGCAGAGGTCGTCGGACCGGCCGATCAAGCACCCGACGCCAACCGAGGCGCCGGCCGAGCCGGTCTCAGCAAGAGGAGCCCGAGCTCGAAGATGAGATGGCGGCAGCGCTTGCCTCCGACCATCCGCTCGCCTTGTTGAGCCTCGCCAGCACCCTGCTCAGCGCTCTGGACCCGCGCAACGACGATCCCTTTGATCGATCGCCGGATCCCGATCGGCCGCCGCTCGGCGAGGTACTTGACTCCCTGGTGGCATCTGGTCAGCCGGAGGCCGGAGCGTTGGCCTGGACCATAGCCCATTTGGCCACGGACGACCTGGTCCGGGCGCGTACGGTCCGCGCCCTGAGCACGAACCAGTCAGCTTGGCCCGGCTGGTTGCGAGAGCCGCTGCGGTTGGAGTTCGTCGGAGCGCAGCAGGCGGGCGACGTGCTGCGCGACAGCACGGACGTGATCGTGCAGGCACGCCTGGCCGGCCACGACCTGATGGCGGTCGCGCTGGTCGACTTCAACCTCGGCACCATCGTCAAGGACTGCTTCTTCTCCGACCAGACGCTGGACGACTTCGACCGGGTGTGGCGACAGCAGAGCCAGGCGGGCCTGATCCCTCTCGAGACACTCGCCCTGAAGGACGCTCGCGCCCGCCTCGAGGACGCCGTCGAGACCGGCGCGCGCACCTGGCCGCCGGCCGAGACCGAGAACTGGCCCGCGTCGCGGCCGCTGCTGGAGTGGCTGCTCCGTCAGCTGCCTGCCGGCGGGACCGGGTTCGACCGGCCGGAATGGTCGGAGGAGATGAGGGACCGACTGGCGGAGCGGTTCATGGCCAGCCCGTACGCCCGCGACCTCGACCGTCCCGACGATCGGTCGATCGTCGGCGACCTCCTCTGGTACCGCACCGGGTACGGCTATGGCGACCCGCTGCGCTGGAGCGTGACTGCACTGGAGATCCTGCTGCTGGACTGGTACCCCCGCAAGATCGTTGCCGACCAGGACTATCTGCTGCGGATGCCGGCGGTACTGGGTCGATTGATCCGCTTCGCTCACGCCGAAGCCGGCATCGATGAAGCCCTGACTGAAGAGACTCTGGCAGGTCTGGAAGAGTTCACGCCGGAGTACGAGGAGGCAGTCGGCCGGCCCCGCCGCCAGGGTCCGGAGGCATTGCTCGAACGGATGGGGGTGCTCGACCCGCTGCCTGAGGCCGACGGTCAGGATGGGGACGGCCGGAGCAGGTAGCTGTCCATCACCCAGCCGCGTGCGGCCCGGACTCGGGCGCGGGTCTCCCTGACCTCCTCCAGCACCGTGGCCAACCGGCCGGCGACCAGGGCCTCGTCGGGCAGCCCGAGCTGAGCACCCCAGTAGATCTGCAGGTCGGGAAACCGCTCGACCAGCGCTGCACAGGCCAGGTCGCCGTCGAGCATCACCACCACGTCCCCGAGGTCGGGCGAGTACTCGGCGACGAGCCGCCGTCCGGTCGTGATGTGCACCGGCCGCCCGATCCGGTTGAGTGCGATCCGATGGCGGGCGGCGAGCAGCGACACGCTGCTGATACCGGGGACGACCCTCAGCTCCAGGTCGACGCCCAGCGCTGCAACCGACTCGACGATCCGGATCGTGCTGTCGTACAGGGCCGGATCGCCCCAGACCAAGAAGCCAACAGTGCCCTCCGGGGGCAGCTCCTGCCGGATCAGGTCCGCGTACGCCGCGGCGCGCGCCGCATGCCAGGCCCGCACGCCGGCGACGTACTCGGCTGAGTCGCGTTCCGGATCCGGCACCTCGAGAACCCGGTAGTGATCATGCTCGATCACGGCCCGGCAGAGTTCGGTGCGCAGCACGACCAGGTCGTGCTTGGCCGCCCCCTTGTCGGCGACCAGGAACACGTCGACCTGGTTTAGGGCGGCGACCGCCTCGCGGGTCAGGTGGTCGACGTTCCCGCTGCCGATGCCGATCACCAAGGCCCGGATGGTCACGGCCGGCCCAGCCGGGTGCCGGCGAGCAGCAGGTCGAGGTCGAGATGCGCCTGCACCGCGTCCGCCAAGATGTTGATCATGGCCTCTCGCCGGGCACCGTACGCCGGAGCATCGGCGCGCGGCTGCCAGGCCGCCCCCGCGGCATCGGCAACCTCAGCCAGCCAGGCGCGCCGGAACCCGTCGTTCTCCAGGGTGCCGTGCCACATCGTGCCCCACACCGACCGCACTCGGCAGCCATCGAGGAACGGCTCGACCTCCCCGGTGATCTCGGCGATCCCATGGTGGATCTCGTAGGCCCGCACCGGGTGATCACGCCACGCCCCGGTCGGCCGGCCGAGCCGCTTCTCGCGGTCGAAAGCGACCGAGATCGGCAACAGGCCGAGGCCGGGGGTAAGCCCGCTGCCCGACTCGATCTCGTCACGGATCGTCGAGCCGAGCATCTGGTACCCGCCGCAGATGCCCAGCACCGCCGCCCCTCGGCGGGCCCGGTCGAGCAGCACCTGGTCCAGCCCTTCGCTGCGCAGCCAGGCGAGATCCGCCACGGTGGATCTCGTTCCCGGCAGGACAACGAGGTCCGCCTCGCCCAGCAGATCTGGCTCCGTCGTCACCCGTACATCGACCCCCGGCTCCGCGGCCAGGGCGTCGACGTCGGTCAGGTTGGAGACCCGGGGCAGCCGGACCACCGCGACGGTCAGCTCGGCCGGCTTCGGCTGGCGCCCCGGGTGCCGCCAAGCGCCGACTCTGAGCGTGTCCTCGCCGTCCAGCCAGATGCCCTCCAGCCAGGGCAGCACCCCGGCGACCGGGATCGACGTCCGCCGGGTCAGCTCGTCCAGGCCAGGTGCGAGCACGGCGGGGTCACCGCGGAACTTGTTGATCACGAAGCTCGTGATCAGCTTCCGGTCTGGCTCGTCCAGCAACGCGTACGTGCCGAACAGCGCCGCGAACACCCCGCCCCGGTCGATGTCCCCGACCACCACCATGGGCAGCCCGAACCGCCGGGCCAACCCGGCATTGACGTAGTCACCGTCCCGCAGGTTGATCTCGGCCGGCGACCCGGCACCCTCGCAGATGATCATCTCGAACCGGCCGGCCAGCTCCTCGAAGGCCGCGTACGCCGCCTCGGCCAGCGAAGTGCGGCCCGTCGCGTACTCCCCGGCCTCGAGACTCCCGGCAGGCCGGCCGCGGACGACAACATGGGCGCGCCGGTCCGAGCCCGGCTTCAGCAGCACCGGGTTCATGGCCGAGGTGGCCGGGACCCCGGCGGCCTGGGCCTGCAGGTACTGGGCCCGGCCGATCTCCGCGCCGTCGACGCAGACCATGGAGTTGTTCGACATGTTCTGGGCCTTGAACGGGGCGACCGAGACGCCCCGCCGGGACAGCAGCCGGCAGAGTCCCGTGACGACCAGTGACTTCCCGGCGTCGGAGGAGGTGCCGGCGACCAGCAGCCCCGAAGCCCGGCCGTCCGACTGCACCGGCCGAGTCTATGGCCGCGCTCGTTTCCACCGGCGGTTGCGCTTGCCGCGAGGTACGAAGTGTGATTGCATTGCCCGGCGACGTTATCGATCCGTGACCTTGGCAGGTCGACGTTATCTCGGGGGAGTAACAGGGGACATAATGCCGGGCAAGTTGCGCGTAGTCTCGGCCGCCTCGGCGGTCCTCGTCGGCCTTGTCGTCGTCGGCCTGATTCTCTTCGGCACTGACCCGTTGGGGATGGCCACTACGGACATTGCTGTGCCCGCCCCCCAGGCCGCCGCCGCTTCCCGCGCCCCGGTCGTGTCCGAGCCGGGCGACCAGGCGACGTCGAAGCCGCACCGGCATCACCGGGCGAAGCGACATGTCACCAGGTCGGTCCGGCCTTGGCAGCACAGCTACCGGCCGACGCCGAAGGCAACTGCCAGCCACCTCTGGACCAGCCACCGGCCCCGGCCGAGGTACACCCCCTCGACGGTGCACCCGACGGTGGTGCGGACGACCAGCACCCCGGTTAGTTCCAGGCCAACGGCGGCGCCGAGCACCACCAAGACCACGACTCGGCCGAGCGCGACTCCCACCGCCACCCAAACCAGCGCCACGCCGACCCCGAAGGCGTCGGCGACAACCACGGCCGCCAGCCGCTACACCGTCCGCCAGGATTGGGCGGCCGCCGTGCTCAGCAGGCTGAACAGTCAGCGAGCCCAGCACGGTCTGCCCGCCCTGACCAGCAACGCGAAGCTGGTGGCCTCCGCGCACCGGCACAATCTCGCCATGGCCGACGCGAACCAGCTCAGCCACCAGCTCTCCGGCGAGCCGGGCCTCGGTACCCGGATCAGCGCCGCGGGCTACAGCTGGAGCTCGGTTGGGGAGAACATCGCGTACAACAGCAACCGGTCACAGGCCGGCGTGCTGGCTCTGCAGGACGCGATGTACAACGAGACGGCCCCGAATGACGGTCACCGGCGCAACATCTTGAGCAGCAGTTTCACAGACGTCGGCGTGGACATTCTCGACGACCCCGTACACGGCAAGGTCTGGCTCGTCACCGACTTCGGCCGGGGATAGTCGAGGGCTCCGCCGTCCGCGCGGCGTGAGTGCGCACGTTATCCCGGCGCTCTCCAACCGATGAGACCTGCACCACGGCGATGCCCGCCAGGACCAGGACGCCCCCGAAGAGC
>JBKPNA010000209.1:0-4559 GCA_046765695.1 Actinomycetota bacterium
AGCTCATGCCGTGAACGCCACCGTGAAGCCGGTGCCGGAGTTGGCGAACTCGAACCGACCGTCGGCACCGGTCACCTCTGCCCCGTCCACCTGGATGGTCGACGGATCGGCGCCATGCAGCACCAGCACGAACCGCTCCCGGGTGAACTCGGGGTACCCGTCGCCGTCCACGGTGGCCCGGAGCACAACCGTATGGCCGCTCCGCGCCACCTCGAACCCGGTCCGGAACCGGGCCCCGGAAAGTGCCGCAAAGGTCAAGCCGTCGTCCTCCTGCAGCATCGAGGAGTAGCTGCCGTCGGCGACCGGTACGAACAGGTGCAGCTCCAGGACCGACGGGTGGTACCCGCTGGTCGATGCCGGTGCCTCCGGCCACATCGGGATCACCGCGCCGCCTCGGGCGAAGATCGGGATGGTCTCCATCGGGGTGGCGGCGGTGTGGAAGCGCGTGCCCCCGATGAGCTCGTCGGTGTGCCAGTCGTACCAGTCGCCGGCGGGCAGGTACACCTGGCGAGCGGTCATACCCGGCGCCACCACCGGCGCGACCAGCAGGTCCGCCCCGAGGAGGAACTCGTCATCCAGATCCCGCACCGCCGGTTCGTACTGGTAGTCGAAGACCAGCGGCCGCTGCACCGGGGCTCCGGTCTCGGAGGCCCGTAGGAAGCAGGCGTACAGGTAGGGCAGCAGCCGGTAGCGCAACTTGACCGCATCCCGCACATGGCGGCCGATCACGTCGCCGAAGGACCAGGCGTACTGGTCGACGTTGCCGATCTCTGAATGGTTGCGGCAGAACGGGGTCAGGCTGCCGTACTGCATCCAGCGCAGGAACAGCTCGGCATCCGTGTTGCCCGCAAAGCCGCCGATGTCGGCGCCGACGAAGGCCTGACCTGAGATGCCGAACCCCGAGCCCATCGGAATGCCCAGCCAGAGATGGTCCCAGCGGGACAGGTTGTCGCCCATCCAGTTGGCCGCGTAACGCTGAATGCCGGCGAACCCGGCCCGGGACAGCACGAAGGTGCGCAGGTCCGGCATCGCGTTGCGCAGCCCGGCCGTTGTGCCCATCGCCATCAGCAGGGCGTACTGGTTGTGGAACCGCTCATGGGCGTACGCGCCACGGCCGAAGCGCATCGGGGTCGCGGGGATGTTGCCGGTCGCGGGCTCGTTCATGTCGTTCCAGATGCCGGCCAGTCCGGACTTCACATGGGCGGCGTTCAGCTCGCCCCACCAGTCGCGCGCCTCCTCGCTGACGAAGTCGGGAAACGCGGTGTTGCCCGGCCACACCTGGCCGATGTAGATGTCACCGCCTTCGGTGCGGCAGAACACATCCCGGTCCAGCCCCTGATCGAAGATCGGGTAGCCCGGATCGAACTTCACGCCCGGGTCGATGATCGTGATCACCCGGAAGCCCTGCTCGGCCAGCCGGGCCAGCATGCCGGGCGGGTCAGGAAACGTCTCGGTGTTCCAGGTGAACACCCGGTAGCCGTCCATGTACTCAATGTCCAGCCAGAGCGAGTCGCAGGGCACGTCGTACGCGCGGTGCTGGGCGGCGATCTCCTCGACCGCGTCCTGGGTGTAGTGGAACCACCTGCACTGGTGGTAGCCCAGTGACCAGAGCGGCGGCGGTGCGGTCCGACCGGTGAGCCAGGTGTAGGCCTCCAGGATCGCCGGCATGTCCGGTCCCGCGAAGACGTACTCGGTGTACTGCCCGCCGCGGAAGTGGATCCGGTACTCCTCTGGCGCGGAGAACTCGTAGGTCCCGCGGTAGGAGTTGTCCAGGAAGGACGCGGCCATCCTGCCGTCCGGATACTCCTGGTGGTAGAAGAACGGAATGCTGACGTAGAAGGGGTCGAAGTCGCTCGACTTCCGGTCGCCGCGCGGGTCGCCCGGCGCTTTGCCCTCGGTGAACTCCCGCGTCTCGTACGGGTTCAGCACGTCGGTGTTCCACAAGGTGAAGTCGCGGCCCTTGCGGTTCTGCCGGCCCGATTTCTCACCAAGCCCGTAGATCGCGTCCTCCTGACGGCACTTCCGGCGCAGCGTGAAGGCATCGTTCAAGGTCGCGTACGCCCAGTACTGGCCGTCGGCATCCTGCGCCGTCTCGACCACCGGGGAGCCGTCGGCCCGGTGCACGTCGATCCGGAACGGATCCAGCCACAGCGAGACGGTGCAGGCGTCCGTGCTGACCGTGACCCGGTCGTCGTCCCGGTGCACCGTGAAGTCGACCGGCTCCGCCAGCGGGTCCACGCACACCGCGTACGTCGGGGTCTCGTCGAACTGCCCGGCCCGGCTGATCTGGATCCGGACCACGTCGGGACGAACCACGTCGATCCGCAGCCGCTCCCGGTGCAGCTCGACGAGCACCCCCGATGCGGTATCACTCACCGAGTCGACTCGCCGGTAGCGGATGTAGTTCTCGGTAGGGATCACGGCTGGTCCTCCTGCTGGGTCAGGGACACGTCGACCGACAGTGCCCGGTGGTCGGACAGCGGCAGCAGCGGCGCACTGCTGGTTGCCACGTGCCCGAATCGGCCGCGCAGCAAGATGTGGTCCAGCTGCCGATTCGGTACGTCGGCCGGAAAGGTGGGGTGCCTGGCCAGCGATCGGTATCCGGCGAGCAACGCCGGGAGCGGGTTGCGCATGTTCAGGTCACCCGTCAACGCCACCGGTGGGTTGACCCGTGCCAGGTCGCGCAGCGCTTGCACCAGCTGCCACTGGCCCCAACCGGGCACGTAGGAGAGATGGGTGTTGGCCACGCTCAGCGGTCCTGCCGGGGTGTCGAGCTGCCCGATCAGCATGGCGCGCGGCTCATCGTCGACCGCGATGATCTTGCGCGGCCCCGGCAGATACAGCGGGAACCGGAACGGGATGCGGGGCAGCCGGGTCGCCCGCCAGGTGCGGGCGGGATAGCGGGACAGCAGGGAGATCCCGTACGCCGGCGTGCCGGGAATGTCGTCTTCGGTAGCGGCCATCCAGGTGGCTCCCGGCGTACCGGACAGGACCGCGGCGAACCGGTAGGCCACTGCGCCCATCGCTTCGGCGGCGAGCGCGGTGAGGTCGGCAAGGTGCGAGCGGGGCTGGCCCCGGTCGACCTCTTGCAGGGCCAGAATGTCGGGGTTCAGCGTTCGTACCGTGGCAGCCAGCCGGTCCAGGTCGACCAGCCCGTCCCGGGTGGAGCGGCCGTGCAGGATGTTGAAGGTCACGAGCCGCATGTCGGTAAGGTACCGATCATCACCGAACACGCGTCGACAACCGATATATCCGTCTCGGAGGAGGAGTCTGACCTCCGGGCTGCGCTGAAGTACTCGTCTGCAGCGCTGAAGGCCGATGGCGTTCCGTTCGCGCTGGGCGGCGGCTATGCGCTGTGGGTGCGGGGAGCTCCGGAGCCGGAGCATGACGTGGACCTGGTGGTCGCCGAAGACGACGTGCCGGCGGCCGTGAACAGTCTCACCGATGCGGGATTTCGGATCGAGCGTCCGCCGGAGGACTGGCTGTTCAAGGCCTGGTGGGACGACAGCCTGGTGGACGTGCTGCACAAGCTGCGCGGCATCACCGTGACCCCGGACCTGGTGGCATCCGCCGACGAGCGGGAAGTGCTGGGCGTACGGATCCCGGTGCTGCCACCGACCCCGATCGTGATCGCCAAGCTGCACTCCTTGTCGGAGCACTACGGCGACTTCGGCGCGATGCTGCCGACGTTCCGGGCGGTCCGGGAGCAGCTGGACTGGCCGCAGATCCGGGCGGAGGTCGCGGGCCATCCCTTCGCCGAGGCGTTCTTGTTCCTGCTGGAACGCCTCGAGATCATCGAACCGGAGTGAGGGCACTAGTCTGGCGCGCGTGCTGACGATCGGCCGGGAGCACCTGGACGCCATGATCGCCCACGCGCGCAAGGACCATCCGGACGAGGCGTGTGGGGTCATTGTCGGGCCGGAGGGCAGTGACCAGCCCGTGCGGCTGGTGCAGATGGTCAACGCCGATCGGTCGCCGACGTTCTTCCGCTTCGACCCGGCCGAGCAGCTCCGGCTGTATCAGGCGATGGAGGAGGCGGGGGAGGAGATCGTCGTTGTCTACCACTCGCACACCTCGACCGAGGCGTACCCGTCGCGTACCGACATCTCTCTCGCCGCGGAGCCGCAGGCCCACTACGTGCTCATCTCCACTGCCGAGACGGCCGACGGCGACGGGCCGGTGAGCGTGCGGTCGTACCGGATCCTCGACGGAACGGTGACCGAGGAGGACCTCGAAGTCACGGAATAGGCGCCACGAGGGCGATTGTTGGCAGTGTGACGGGTGGTTGATCCAGGAGAGGGCGAATGGCGATAGAGGTGCGGATCCCGACGATCCTGCGCACGTTCACAGGTGGGGCCAAGGCGGTGCAGGGCGACGGCGACACGCTGTCTGCAGTGATCGACGACATAGACTCCCGCAACCCCGGCCTGAAGGAGCGGTTGGTCGAGGCCGACGGCCTGCGCCGCTTCGTCAACGTCTACGTCAACGACGAGGACGTCAGGTTCGCCGGCGGGTTGAGTGCGCCTACCTCAGACGGCGACGTGGTCGTGGTGCTGCCC
>JBKPNA010000210.1:0-2966 GCA_046765695.1 Actinomycetota bacterium
GGTGACCGCCGCCAGCACCGCCGCTCGATCGAGGGCGTCCAGCACTACTCCTTGGGCGCCGGTCGCCTCCAGCGCCTGCGCACGCTGGGAGCTGCGGGTCGTACCCACCACCTGATGCCCACCGCCGGTCAGCATCGGCAGCAGCCGACGCCCGACCGCTCCGGTGGCTCCGGCCAAGAATATCCGCATGATTTCCCTTTCCCGTCGTGAGGTCCTACTTTCCCTCCGACGAAGCGGCTCGAGGCATCTCGTCCCGTCAGGTCGTGCCACGTAGTCGGCGCTGCAGGGCTGCGGCCGCGGCGACGAGATCGCCATTGCCCTGAGCCGGCCGGCCGTCCGGCAGCACCGGGGTGTCCTCCAACCCCGTCCTTATTCCGTGGCCACGAGGAACTGCCCGCTCATTGACCGCCCACGAGGCGATGCCGTCGCCATGGTGGACCTGTTCGAGCGTGATGCCGGCTCCCGCGAGTGCCTTCTCAATTGCATCTGCGTGCGCCACGGCGTCGGCCGGGTCGGCGTCGAGTGGCTCCACCATCGCCCGGACGCAGCGGTCGGCGATCCCTGCGGCGATGAACTGGCGGGCGTCGGTGAGACTGAGCAGGCCGGCTTCGATGCCCACCCCTCGCGAGCTGAGCAGCTCGCACACCTCGAGGATGCCCTTCTCGCCCTGGTTGGCCGTGACCAGATCCGGCAGCACCGTCCAGGCCCTGATGAGCCGGAGCCGCCCCGCAGGATCGGCCACCACATCGGCGGAGGTGGTGAGCGAGATCGGCACACCGGGGCAGGCCTGGCGTACCCGTCGAATGGTCTCGGCGCAAACCGCAGGGTCCAAGGTCTGTCGGCCGTCCGGCCCGTAGGGATGAACATGGACTGACCGGGCACCGGCGGTGACGGCAGCTTCCGCTTCGGCGGCAATCTGTTGGGGACTTCGAGGGGTCGCGGGATGAACGCGGTCCCCATTCAGCGCGGCCTGCAGCAGCGGTCGGTGAGCCACTCGATGATCCTGCCAGTGCGCTTCCTCGAGGCGTGCCGGTGCGTGCGGAGTGGTCTGGTCCTGGACCTCACTTAGACTCATCCTCGGCCGTCCGGCGTACGCGGGCCTGCGGACGTCGGAGTTGCCTACCCGGCCATCCAACATCGTGATCCGTTTTGAGAATGTCTCCAAGACCTACGACCATCAGCGCCGAGCCGCGCTCGAGGACGTCAATGTCGACATCGAGAAGGGCGAGTTCGTGTTCCTGGTCGGCGCGTCGGGCTCGGGCAAGTCGACGTTCCTGCGGCTGATCCTCCGCGAGCAGCGACCTACAAAGGGTCGGGTCTTCGTCGCTGGACGTGAGCTGAACAAGCTGCACAGTTGGAAGATCCCGGGCATGCGCCGCCAGATCGGCACGGTTTTCCAAGACTTCCGGCTGCTGCCCAACAAGACCGTCACGGAGAACGTTGCCTTCGCCCTGCAGGTGATCGGCAAACCGGCGTCGACGATCCGACGGGTGGTACCCGAGGTCCTGGAGCTGGTCGGCCTGGACGGCAAGGGAGGCCGACTGCCGGAGGAGTTGTCCGGTGGCGAACAGCAACGGGTCGCAATAGCCCGGGCCTTCGTCAACCGCCCGATGATCCTGATCGCCGACGAGCCGACCGGCAACCTCGATCCGGCGACCAGCGTGGGAATCATGAAACTGCTGGACCGGATCAACCGAGCCGACACCACGGTGTTGATGGCGACCCACGACTCGACCATCGTGGACCAGATGCGCAAGCGGGTGATCGAGCTGGACGACGGCAGTGTGGTCCGTGACCAGAGCCGGGGGGTTTACGGCTACCAGTGATAGGGAGAAGGGGAGACTGCCCCCTTTGCACCACCTCCGCGGCGCGCTCAGAACGCGCGGGCGCATGCTCGTGCGACCGCTGTCGCCTACCGATTGCTGACTGACGAGGAAGTCCTTGTATGCGTTTCCGCCACATCCTGTCCGAGACCCTCGCCGGGTTGCGCCAGAACCTCACCATGACACTGGCTGTGATCATGACCATGTGGGTGTCGCTGTCGCTGTTCGGCGCCGGCCTGCTGGCCAGCCAGCAGGTGGACCTGATGAAGGGCCGCTGGTACGACAAGATCGAGATCTCCATCTTCCTGTGCACCAAGGACACTCGCGGCGATCAGTGCGAGCCGGGGCAGGACGTCACCCAGGCGCAGAAGGATGTGATCCGGGCCACCCTCGAGGCGAATCCGGAGGTGGCCCCGGACGGGATTTACTTCGAGACCAAGGCCGAGGCCTGGGCGGAGTTCCAGCGGGCGTACGAGGGCAGTCCGATCCAGGACTCCCTGGAGATCGACCAGATGCAGGAGTCCTTCCGGGTCAAGTTGCGGAACCCCGAGCAGTATCAGGGTGTGGTCAGCTCCGTCGTGGGGCTGAAGGGCGTCCAGAAGGTGCAGGATCTGCACCAGCTGCTGGACCCCTTCTTCCGGGCGCTGAACGTGCTGCAGTGGTCCACCGCCGGAGCCTCGATCCTGCTGCTGGTCGCCTCCGCGCTGCAGATCGGCAACACGATCCGGCTCGCCACATTCGCCCGCCGTCGCGAGATCGGCATCATGCGCCTGGTGGGGGCGAGCAACTTCTACATCACTGTGCCCTTCCTGCTCGAGGCGGTGATCTCAGCCCTCGTCGGTGTCGCGCTGGCCTGCCTCACACTCAGCACAGGCGTCTACGTCTGGATCATCCGGGGCGTACGGGAATCGATCCGGTTCGTCGCCTGGATCGGTTGGCGGCAGACCGGACTCGCCATGCTGGCCATCGTGGTCGTCGGCATCGTCCTGGCGGTCATCCCGACGCTGGTGACCACGCGGCGCTACCTGCGGGTCTGACGCCTCCGCGGCGAACCCACGCGGGGTGTGGCCTCTTCGTCTGTGGCCTTTTGCGGAGAGAAGGGGCTCGAATCGACCGGATCCTGCTCCGGATGCGGCCTTGTGC
>JBKPNA010000211.1:0-7953 GCA_046765695.1 Actinomycetota bacterium
ACACGTTTCGTCGGCAGCGTCAGATGTGTATAAGAGACAGGCGTGCGACCCCGACGGCACGCTCGCCTACCCGGTGACCACCGTACGGGCAGGGCCGGACGAGATCGCCGGCCTGCTGGCCGTGGTCGCGGAATATCGCCCGATCGAGGTGCTCGTCGGTCTGCCGCGGTCGATGGCCGGTGGGGAAGGGCCGGCGGCGATACGGGCGCGCGAGCGGGCGGGTCGGCTTGCCGCGGCCGTTGGCGTACCGGTGCGGCTGGTGGATGAACGGCTCACCACGGTCACCGCCGCGCGGCGGCTGCGGGCCGGGGGCCGCAACGCAAAGGAGCAGCGAGAGGTGATCGACGCGGCGGCTGCTGCCGCCATTCTGGAGCAGGCCTTGTCACTCGAACGTGCCCGGGGACACCCGCCGGGGGAGTTAGTATCGGCAACTGGCGTCGACTGAACCCGGTCGCCCAAGCCCCAGGAGACCAACCAGCGTGTCATCGATGCTCGATCCGGAGGTCAACCCCAGCCCGGCCAGCGAGATCGTGCACAAGGGCAAGGGGTGCCTCGCCGTAATCCTCGCGGCGGCAGTGCTGGTCTTCGGCGGGTACTTCGTCTGGGACAAGGCCAGCAGCTTCGTCTCGACCATCGGCGAGGTGCCCGACTACCCCGGCCCGGGCAACGCCAAGGTGACAGTGGTCATCCCAGCCGGCTCTTCGCTGGACGTCATCGGGGGCATTCTGGTCGAGCAGGACGTGGTCAAGTCCAAGAAGGCCTGGTCCCAGGCGCTGCGCTCGGAGGAGCGCGCCCAGACGGTGCAGGCCGGCAGCTACCTGATGAAGACGCAGATGAGGGCGATCGACGCGCTGCGCCTGCTGATCAACCCCGGCAGCTCGAAGATCCGGTCGAAGTTCACCGTGCCGGAGGGCCTGCGGCTGTCCGACCAGGTCGACGTGCTGGTCAAGGGCACGAAGATCAAGAAGTCGAACTTCCAGGATGCGCTGAAACGACCGCAGAACCTCGGCCTGCCCAAGTACGCGAAGAACCGTCCCGAGGGCTTCCTGTTCCCCGACACCTACGAGCTGACGGCCGAGTCCACGGCGACCTCGACCATGCAGCAGATGGTGACCCAGTACAAAGCCGTGGCTCGCGAGATCCAGCTCGACTCGTCGGCCAAGAAGCTCAAGATGACCCCGTACCAGGTGCTGACGGTCGCCAGCATCATCGAGAAAGAGGTGAACCGGGAGGAGTACCGGGCGAAGGTGGCCCGGGTGATCTACAACCGGCTGGACAAGCACCAGAAGCTTCGGCTGGACTCGACGGTGGTCTACGGCGCGAAGCTCAAGACCAACACCACGACCGCCAAGGATCGGGCCAGCCGTTCCAAGTACAACACCTACCGCTACAAGGGGCTGCCGCCCGGGCCGATCTCGGCTCCTGGGAAGGCCGCGCTGCAGGCGGCAGCGCAGCCCGAGAACGGCAAGTGGCTCTACTTCGTCACGGTGAACTTCGACACCGGGGAGACCAAGTTCGCCAACACGAAGGCGGAGTTCGAGCAGCTGCGCAAGGAGTTCCAGAGCTGGTGCCAGGCCAACCCGGGCAAGTGTGACTCCTGAGCGCCGGGTTCGGTGCGCCGTGCTGGGCTCGCCGATCAGCCACTCGCTGTCGCCACTGCTGCACCGGGCCGCGTACGCCGCCCTCGGCCTGGACTGGGCGTACGAGCGGTTCGAGGTGTCGGCCGAGGGTCTGCCCGACTTCGTCGCTGGGCTGGACTCGTCCTGGCGAGGCCTCAGCGTGACCATGCCGCTGAAGGAGGCGGTGCTGGAGCTGGGTGAGGCGGAGCCGGTGGCTCGGTTGGCGCGGGCGGGGAACACCTTGATCCTGGACGCGCCGCGCCAGGTCTACAACACCGACGTCGCCGGCGTGGCATGGGCCGTACGCCGCGGCACGACGGAACCGGTGTCCCGGGCTACCCTCCTCGGATCCGGCGCCACCGCGCGGTCCGTGCTCGTCGCGCTGGCCGAACTGGCCGCCGAGACGGTCACCGTCGTCGCCCGGGATCGGGCCAAGGCCCAGTCGTTGGCCGACCTCGGCGGCGAGCTGGGCATTGAGGTGAGCGTCCGGCCGTGGGGAACCGGGCTGCCGCCGGCAGATCTTCTGGTGTCTGCGGTGACGGCCGGCGTGGTCGACGCGATGGCCGAGGAGGTCGCCGCCAGTGCAGCCGTGGTGTTCGACATCGTGTACCACCCCTGGCCCACCCCGCTGGCGCAGGCCGCCGCGCAGGCGGGCCGGACGGTCATCGGCGGGCTCGACCTGCTCGTTGGCCAGGCGCTCCGGCAGATCGAACTGATGACCGGCCGGCCGGTGGCGGCCGAGGTGCTGTACGCCGCCCTGGCCCAACGCCAGGGCTCGCTGGCCGGCGCGTGACAGACTTCCGGTCATGCTCAGATGGCTGACGGCGGGGGAGTCCCACGGCCCAGCGCTGGTCGCGATCCTTGAGGGACTTCCGGCGCACGTTCCGGTGACGACCGCCGATCTGGCTGCCGCCCTGGCCCGCCGTCGGCTTGGCTTCGGCCGTGGGGCGCGGATGAAGTTCGAGGCCGACGAGGTCACGATTCTCGGCGGGGTACGCCACGGCGTGACCCAGGGCGGGCCGGTCGCCATCGAGATCGGCAACACCGAGTGGCCGAAGTGGCAAACGGTGATGTCGGCCGACCCGGTGGACCAGGAAGTGCTCGCCGGTCAGGCCCGGAACGCGCCGCTGACCCGGCCGCGGCCGGGCCACGCCGACCTGGTCGGCATGCAGAAGTACGACTTCGACGAGGCCAGGCCCATCCTGGAGCGGGCGAGTGCCCGGGAGACCGCAGCTCGGGTAGCGCTGGGCCAGGTCGCCCGCAGCTTCCTGACCGAGGTGCTGGGGGCCAGCGTGCTCAGCCACGTCGTCGAGCTCGGCACCGTCGCTGCGCCGGCCGGCGTGCTGCCCACCGCCGATGACCTGCCGGGCATCGACGACGACCCGGTGCGCTGCTTCGACCCCGACACCAGCGCCGCCATGGTCGCCGAGGTGGAAAAGGCGCAGCAGGACGGTGACACCCTTGGCGGCGTGGTCGAGGTGGTGGTCTGGGGCCTGCCGCCCGGCCTCGGCTCGCACGTGCACTGGGACCGGCGGCTCGACGCCCAGCTAGCCGGCGCCTTGATGGGCATCCAGGCGATCAAGGGGGTGGAGCTGGGTGACGGGTTCGCCCTGGCCCGCAGCAGGGGCAGCGCGGCGCATGACGAGATCGTCCCCGAAGCCGGCGGGATCGCGCGCGCCTCGCACCGTTCCGGCGGCACCGAGGGCGGGATGACCACGGGCGAGGTACTTCGCGTCCGGGCGGCCATGAAGCCGATCTCGACCGTGCCGCGGGCACTGCGCACCGTCGACACGGCGACCGGGGAGGCGGCCGTCGCCCACCACCAGCGCTCCGACGTCTGTGCCGTGCCGGCTGCCGGCGTGGTGGCCGAGGCCATGGTCGCGCTGGTGCTGGCCGGTGCGGCGGTGGAGAAGTTCGGCGGCGACTCGGTGGGCGAAACCCGACGGAACTGCCAGGCGTACCTGAAGCAGATCGCCGATCGCGGGCTCCAGGTCCGGCCGCATGTCACCTGACGAGGGGATCGTCCTGGTCGGAGCCCCGGGCTCGGGCAAGAGCACCGTCGGAGCGATGCTGGCGGAGAGGCTCGGCGTGCCGTTCTCCGATGTCGATGCGGTCATCGTCGAGCGGGTGGGCAAGCCGGTGGCCGAGATCTTCTCTGACGACGGTGAGGCGGCTTTCCGTGCCTTGGAGGAGCAGGCGACCGCGGAGCTCCTGGATCGTCCCGGGGTGCTGGCCCTCGGCGGCGGCGCGGTGCTGTCGCCACGGACCCGCGGCGCACTCCGCGGCCGGCGGGTGGTCTGGCTCCGGGTCGGCCTGCCAGCAGCCGTGAAGCGTATCGGCCTGGACACTGCCCGGCCGCTGCTGCTCGGCAACGTACGGGGGCGGTTGCTGGCCCTGCTGAACGAGCGAACACCGCTGTACGCCGAGGTGGCCAGCGAGGTCGTCGACACGGACGAGTTGAGCCCAGCTGAGGTGGCAGAGCAGATCGTGGCTGGGCGTGACTGAGCCCACCAGTATCGAGGTCAGGGCCGAGCGGCCGTACCCGGTGCTGGTGGGGTCCGGGCTGCTGGCGGAGATCCCTGGACTGCTCGGCGCTTCGGTGCGCCGGGCTGCGGTGATCCACCCGCCGACCGTCGCCGATCTGGCTGCGCGCGTCGTGGGCTTGCTGACCCGGAGCGGTCGGGACGGGATGCCGATCGAGGTTCCCGATGCCGAGGCGGCGAAGACCGCCGACGTGGCTGGCCGCTGCTGGGCCGCGCTCGGCAGCGCCGGTTTCACTCGGACCGACGCTGTGGTCGGCGTCGGCGGCGGCTCGACCACCGACCTCGCCGGATTCGTGGCGGCGACCTGGCTGCGCGGCGTAGGGCTGGTGAACGTGCCCACCACGGTGCTCGGCATGGTGGACGCCGCCGTCGGGGGGAAGACCGGGATCAACACCGAGGCCGGGAAGAACCTCGTGGGCAGCTTTCACGAGCCGGTGGCGGTGGTCTGCGACCTGGACTGCCTGGTCACGCTGCCGCCCGCTGACCTGGTGGCCGGGCTGGCCGAGGTTGTCAAGTGCGGCTTCATCGCCGACCCGGAAATCCTCGATCTGGTGGAGTCAGACCCGAAGGCCGCGGTGCGAAGCGGCTCGGCCCAGCTCCGGGACCTCGTCGAGCGTGCGATACGAGTCAAGGCCGCCGTGGTGTCGGCCGACCTGCGAGAGGCAACGTCGGTCGGCGCGCACGTCGGCCGCGAGCTGCTCAACTACGGGCACACCCTCGGGCACGCCATCGAACGGCGGGAGGGCTACCGGATCCGGCACGGTGAGGCGGTCAGCATCGGCATGGTGTTCGCCGCCGCGCTGGCGCGGCAGGCCCGGCGCCTCGATGACGCCACGGCCGAGCGGCACCGCACGGTCCTGACGCGGCTCGGCCTGCCCACCACGTACGCCGCGGACGCCTTCGATGAGTTACTCGCCACCATGGCCGTGGACAAGAAGACGCGGGGGTCGACGCTGCGGTTCGTGATCTTGAACGGGCTGGCCAGCGCCGAGATCCTCGCCGGCCCACCGGTCGAACTGCTCCGCAAGGCCTACGCGGAGGTGGCCTACGCTCCGAATCGTGACTGAGGAGCACTTCGCCGAGGCGGCGACGGCATACGCGGCGCTGGTCGCCGACATCGCCCCGGACCAGTGGACGAACCCAGGTTTGGGGGAGTGGGACCTCCGAGCGCTAGTGGGGCACGCCAGCCGGTCGCTGGTCACGGTCGAGACCTACCTAGGACAGCCGGCCGCGACGGAGGACCTGACCAGCCCGGCCGCATACCTGGCCGCCGTGGCCAAGGTCGACCAGGCGTCGGTCGCCGAGCGGGGCCGGGCCGCCGGAGCGGCCCTGGGAGACGACCCGGCAGCGGCGGTACAGACCCTGGTCGATCGGGTGCTGCCGCTGGTCGCAGGGGACGATGACCCGCTGATCAGCACGGCGCTGGGCGGGATGCGGCTGCGTCAGTATCTGCCGACCCGGACGTTCGAGCTTGTGGTGCACGGGCTGGACATCGCCCGGGCAGCCGGACTGCCGACCCCGAACCACAGCACCGGTCTGGTCACCGACATGCTTGGACTGGCGGCGGCCGCCGCGGTGCTGGGCGGACGGGGCCCGGAGGTCCTTCTTGCCTTGACGGGCCGCACGACCCTGCCGAATGGCTTCAGCATTGTGTGAGGACGCATGTAATATGCATGTATGACTGTGGCGATCCAGATCCGCGATGTACCCGAGGAAATCCGGGATGCCCTTGCCGAAGCGGCAGCCGCCCGTGGCCAGTCCATGCAGGCGTACCTCCTTGAGCTGATTGCAGAGGAGGCTCGACTAGCTCGGATCGCCCGGGGGTTCGATGCCCTGGCGCCGCACCGAGTCGCTATTCCGCCGGAACTGGATGCCACGGCGATCATCCGAGAGGGACGAGATGGCGGTTTCGAGATCGATCGCGATGACTACGTGTGATCATTCTTGACGCAAGCGCTTGGGCGACGTCGCTCGCCGACTCGGGGCCGATGGGCATCAAATGTCGAGACGCCATGCTGAGTGACAGGCGGTGGGCGGCTCCGAGCCACGCAGCGACCGAGACTTTGCGGACGATCCGGCGCTACCAGCTGGCGGGCGTGGTGACCACCGATTCAGCCTCCGCCATGATCGCTCAGGTTGCGTCCGCACCGGTGCGTTATGTAGGACCAACTCGATCAATGCTGGCTGGCCAATGGGAGTTGCGCCACAACTTCAGTGCGTATGACGCGGCTTACGTGGTGCTTGCCAAGCAACTCCGGGCACCGCTGCTGACCACTGACGGGCGGCTGGGCCGGGCCGCCGCTGCGCTCGGCGTCGAGGTGCAACTCGTGCAGCGTGACTGAACCGGTCCTCTAGACTGGGCCGCTGCCCAGGATGGGCGCACTCGGAGAGGTGAGCAGTGGCGTCGACGAACGATCTGAAGAATGGCATGGTGCTGGACCTGGACGGCCAGCTGTGGTCGGTGGTCTGGTTCCAGCACCACAAGCCCGGAAAGGGCAACACGGTGGTGCGGACCAAGCTCAAGCACGTGCTGTCGGGGAAGGTCGTCGACAAGACCTTCAATGCGGACACCAAGGTCGACACGGCGACTGTCGATCGCCGGGAGATGCAGTACCTCTACCATGACGGCGCCGGCTTCGTGTTCATGGACACCACCACCTACGACCAGCTGACCATCGGCGACCAGGTGGTCGGCGACGCCAAGAACTACCTGCTCGAGAACCAGATCGCGACGGTCGCGATCCACGACGGCACCCCGCTGTACATAGACCTGCCGGCCTCTGTCGAGCTGGAGATCACCTACACCGAGCCCGGCCTGCAGGGTGACCGCAGCACCGGCGGGACGAAGCCGGCCACGGTGGAGACCGGGCTGCAGATCCAGGTGCCGCTGTTCCTGACCACCGGGGAGAAGGTCAAGGTCGATACCCGGACGGGGGAGTATCTGGGCCGTGTCTGAGGGGGCGGCCGACGCCGGCAGGCGCCGGTCGTCGACCCGAAGCAAGGCGCGTAAGCGGGCGCTGGACATCCTGTTCGAGGCCGAGCTGCGCGGCAGGGACCCGCTGCAGACGCTGGCCGAATACGCCTCGGACGCCGAGTCACCCGTACGCGCGTACACCAGGACGCTGGTCGAGGGCGTCTCCGCCAACTCCGCCGACATCGACCGGCGGCTGTCCGCTGCGCTGGCCGCCGGCTGGACGTTGCCGCGGCTGCCGCGGGTCGACCGGACCGCGCTGCGCATCGCCGCATTCGAGCTGGATCACCTCAAGCTGCCGCCTGCGGTGGTGGTCTCCGAAGCGGTCCGCCTGGTCGGTGAGCTGTCGACCGACGAGTCACCAGCCTTCGTGAACGGCGTACTGGGCAGCCTGGTCGACACCCGGCAGGCCTGAGGTCCAGACGGCCGCCTGCGCGGGCAACAGGTCATCGACCACCGGCTCGCTGGCGAGCAGGACGGGCCCGATCACCGGAACCGGGTGCTCGGAGAGATTGACCGTGCATGCGAAGTTCCCGCGATGGAAGGCCAGCACGCCATCGGGTCCACCCAGCCAGGTCGCGGTCGGGGCGGCGTCCGGCAGCAGGCTTTCCGTGCTCGACAGCACAGTTCGATAGAACTCAGGATTCTCCTCCGCCAAGGACCGCAGATCCTCGTCCTGCCGAAGGTCGGCCGACGGCAGGGCCATGATCAGCAGCAGCCCAGCCCGAGTCTGCGGGATCAGCTGCCTCAGCCGCGCCGGATCGTCCAACAGGCCCTGGACGTCACCTGTATCCCCGATCGCCATTCCGGACCTCCACCC
>JBKPNA010000212.1:0-10668 GCA_046765695.1 Actinomycetota bacterium
GGATCCGGGCCAGCCCGTAGCCGGCCATCGAGCAGAGCAGCAGCATCCCTGCTGTCTGCAGCACCGCGATGATGGCCGAATTGGCCAGCGCCTGGAGGATGTTCACCGCGGGATCGGTGAACAGCTCGGCGAAGTTCTCCCAATGGATCTTCGTGGGGAACAAGGTCCAGCCGGGCGCGGTGATATCGGTGTCCAGGGACAGCGCGTTGCGGACGATCAGATAGAACGGCAGCAGGAACAGCACGGCCGAGACCACGAGCGCCAGGTAGCGCAGCACCGCCGCCACGACCCCGCCGGCCGTGACTCGCCGTTTCTTGCGCGTCTCTGCCGCTTGCCGTAGGTCCTGGTCTCGCTCGGCGACGGCCGGCGTCGTCGTGCTCATTCGGCTCTCCCGAAGCCGAAGATCCGCCCTTGGGCGAGCGTCACGATCATGATCAACAGAGCCAGGATCACCGCACCGGCGGTGCCGTGGCCGAAGTCCTGGTTGCCCTGCGCGGTGTAGTACAGATAGACCAACGGCGGCCGGGCGAACGAGGAGTTGCCCAGCAGGTTGAAGAACTCGTCGAACGCCTGGTAGGCGTTGATCAACAAGAGCAGCAGCACCGCGACCGACGTCGCCCGCAGCTGGGGGAACGTGATGTAGCGGAAGGTCTGCCATGAGTTCCGGGCGCCGTCCACGGCCGCCGCCTCGTACAGCTCCGGCGAGATCCGCTGCAGGCCGGCCAGGAACAAGATCATGTAGAAGCCGATCTGCAGCCAGAGCCGGACGGTGACGATCACCAGCCAGTACCAGGGCGGGCTGGTGGTCGCCAGCCAGGCGATGTTGTCCACGCCGAACCAGCTGAGCACGGTGTTGGCCAGCCCGAACCGTACCCCGTTGAAGATCGACAGCTTCCAGACCAGCGAAGCCACCACGTATGAGCAGGCGGTGGGCAGAAAGTACACCGACCGGAAGAAGGCCCGCATCACTCTGACCTGATTGAGCAACAGCGCGAGGCCCAACGAGAGCACGAAGGTCAACGGCACGATGAACGCCGCGAAGATCGTGAACGTGATCAGGCTGTCGAGGAACGGGCCTGGCTGCAGCAGGTCGATGTAGTTCTGCAAACCCACCCAGTCGCCCGGCGTCACCGTGTTCTGAGCCCGCGAGAAGCTCAGCACCAACGACCAGACGATCGGCAGGTAGACGAAGATCACCAGTCCGACCAGGAACGGGCCGACGAACAGCCAGAACGCCCGTCCGACGCCGGCGATCCGGCCTCGCCCCCGACGCCGCGGGGGCGCCGTATCGGCCGCCGGCGCCGTCAGGGTTGGCGCGGACATCTCAGCTGAACAGTCGGTTGAGCTCGGCGTTGACCACCTTCTCTGCCTTGGCGATATTCGCGTCGATGTCGCCACCCTTGCGGACGATCTCGGTTGCGGCGTCGGCGTAGGCATTCCCCATCTTCGGGGTCCAGGCCGGGTTGGCCGCGACAGCGCTCTCGTTGAAGATCTTCAGGGCGTCCGCGGCCGGGCCGGACTGCAGCTTGCTCGCCTTGGCGGCCAGGGACTTCCGTGGCGGGATGTGGAAGCCGTAACTAAGGTTGAAGTCCTCCTGGTCCTTGGTGTTGTCGATCCACAGCCACTTGATGAAGGCCTTGGCGGCATCGACGTTGGCCGACTTCGCGCTGACCATGGCACCCCAGCCACCGGCGAAGGTCGACGGCTTACCGACGCTGCTCGACAAGGGTGGCCAGGCTACGACGCCGAAGTCGTCGCCGACTGCCTTCTTGATCCCCGGCATGGCCCAGAGCCCGCACCACTGCATCGCCGCGAGGCCCTGGGTGAACGAGGAGGGATCCCACCAGTCCGTGGGGGCACCGAGCAAGATCGACTTGGACAAGAACAGCTCACGCATCTTGGCGAACGACTGCTTGACGTCCGACGACGTGAAGCCCGGCTTGTTGTCGGCCGTCAGGTAGTCGCTGCCTGCCGCCCAGACAATGGGCCCGAGGAGTGAGCCGCCGCCGAACGACGGGGTGACGCCTGCGTCGTTGCCGATGAACAGCCCCTTCTGGTCCTTGGTTGTCAGCGCCTTCGACGCAGCGATCAGCTCGTCGACGGTCGTCGGCGGCTTGACGCCCGCCTTGTCCAGGACGCTCTTGCGGTAGTAGAGGACCCCCATGTCGTCGACCATCTTGACCTGGTAGATCTTGCCGTCCACGGTCGAGGACTTGAGGTCTGCGTCGGTGTAGTCGCTCTTCACGTCGGCGATGATGTCGTCCAGGGCCACGACCTGGCCGCTCTTCACCTGGTCGATGTTCACGCTGCTCTCGAAGACATCCGGTCCTGAGCTGGACAGCAATCCAGCATTCAGCTTCGAGGTGTAGTCACCGGGTGTCCACTGCACCTTGACCGTTGCGTTGGGATATTCCTTGGCGTAGCGGGTGACCGCTTGCTGGGTGCCGGCCTCGCCGTACTGGTGGTACCACTGGCTGAGCGTGGGCTTGCCGCCCCCAGTCCCTCCTCCGCTCGCGGCCCCGCCGCCCCCGCCGCCTTGGTCGCCGGAGAGGCCCGAGCTGCCGCCGCCACAGGCGGCCAAGAACCGTGCCCCGCCAAGTGCCGCGGCCCCGAGGCCGATCCTGGCCAATAGCTGTCGACGACTGATTTCATGCCCAGGCATCGCTCACACTGCCTTTCCTCCGAGTTGTATGAACCCTACTGCTCTGCCTGACGTAATGCGCTTTCAACAGGACGTGCGTTATCGAAGTGCTCGAGGACGGTGGAGACGATGCTCTGCACCTCGAGTCCATACCGCTGGTGCAGCGTGGGGAGTCCTCCGGCGGCGAGAAACTGGTCGGGGAGTGCGATCGGCAGCACCGACCGGTGGCTGCCGGCGAGCGTTGCTGCCGACGTAACGGTCTCGAACAGGCCACCGCGGATGCTGTGGTTCTCCAAGGTGACTGCGAGCCGGTCGGTGTCCAGCTCGGTCAGCACCGTGTCGCTGTCGAACGGCTTGAGCGTGGGGGAGTGGACCACGGCGACGTCGAGCTTGTGCTTGCCCAGCGCGTCGGCCGCGGCCAGGGCCCGCATGGTCATCAGGCCGCTGGAGATGAACAGCACGTCGTTGCCGCCGCGCAGCACGGCGGCCTTGCCGAGCCGGAAGGTGTAGTCGTACTCGTCCAGCACGACGGGCACGTTGCCGCGCAGCAGCCGCAGGTAGCAGGGTCCGGGAGCGGCAGCCAGCTGGGGGACGGCTTGTTCGATGTCGACCGAGTCGCAGGGGTCGACGATGGTGAGATTCGGCATGCCGCGGAAGATGGCGATGTCCTCGGTGGCCTGGTGACTTGGCCCGTACCCGGTGGTCAGGCCGGGCAGGCCGCCGACGATGGTGACGTTCAGGTTCGGCTCCGCGATGTCGAGGCAGATGAAGTCGTACGCCCGGCGGGCTGCGAACACCGCGTACGTGGAGGCGAAGGGGACCAGGCCCGTCTCCGCCATCCCGGCGGCGGCTCCGAACAGCGCCTGCTCGGCCATCCCGACCTGGAAGAACCGGTCCGGGTGCCGTTCGGCGAACACGTACATGTCGGTGTACTTCGCCAGATCGCCGGACAGACCGACCACCAGCGGGTTCTGGTCGGCCAGCGCGGACAGGGCATGCCCGAACGGCGCCGAGACGGTGCGCACGTCCGGGTCGGCAATGCTCGCGATCATCGCCGAGGTGGTGGCCCTGCCCGCCTTCACGTTGCCGGTCATGATCAGTCGCTCCCGGTGGTTGTGCCGGCCCGCAACGCCTCTCGGGCGAGGTCCCATTCTTCTTCGTCGATGCGGAGGAAGTGCGTCCTTTCCCGGGCTTCCAGAAAGGGCACCCCGCGGCCGATCCGGGTGTCGCACAGTACGACAGCAGGGATGTCCCCGGCCGGGACCGAGTCGAACGCCTCGAGCAGGGCCGGAATGTCGTTGCCGTCGACTCGCACGGCCCGCCAGCCGAACGCGCGCCACTTGTCCTGCACCGGCTCGATCCGAAGCACTCCCGAGGTGGGCCCGTCCGCCTGCAGCGCGTTCAGGTCGACGACGCACAGCAGGTTTCCCAGTCCGTGGTGGGCCGCCACCATCGCCGCCTCCCAGGTCGAGCCCTCGTTCAGCTCACCGTCGCTCATCAGGTTGATCACCCGGCAGTCCCGGCCCTGGAAGCGAAGTCCCAGCGCAATGCCGACGGCCACCGGCAGCCCGTGCCCAAGCGAGCCGCCGGAGATCTCCATGCCAGGGGTATAGCTGCCCATCCCGGACATGGGCAGCCGGGAGTCGTCCGAGCCGTAGGTCTCCAGCTCCTCGACCGAGATCACACCGGCCTCGGCCAACGCGCCGTAGAGCGCGATCGCGTAGTGCCCCATCGAGAGCAGCACCCGGTCCCGGTCCGGCCACTCGGGATCCGCAGGCCGGTAGTTGGCGACGTGCTTGTAGATCACGGCGAGCACGTCGGCGAAACCAAGGCCTTGGCCGACGTAGCCCTGCCCCTGCACCTGTCCCATGTCGAGGACGTGGTGCCGGATGCGGTTCGCCGCCGCAGCCAACTCGGCATGTGTCATGGGCTCGTCCCCCGATCGAAGGCGATCTCGATGTGGCGTCAGGCCATGTAGGCCCCGCCGTTGAGACTCTGCGTCGTCCCGGTGAGGAACCCCGCCTCCTCGGACGCAAGGAAGGCGAACACGGCGGCGACATCCTCCACGGTGGCCTGCCGTCCGAGCGGAGTGTTCCGGATGATCGCCTCTTCGATCTCAGGCGTGGTGCCGGAGACCCGGATGTCGGTGTCCACGGCTCCGGGTGCCACGGCGTTCACCGTGATGCCCGTCGGGCCCAGCTCCCGCGCCAACGACCGGGTGAAGCCCAGCACCGCCGCCTTGGCCGCCGAGTACGGGGTCCTGCCGTAGAGGCCGCCGCCCTGCTGCGCCGAGATCGACGACGTGTTGATCACCCGGCCGTACCCACCCTCGATCATCTCGGGCAGGAACGCCTTCGTGACCAGATACGTGCCGGTGGCGTTGACCGCGAAGATCGTGTTCCACAGCTCGAGCGTGGTCTCGCCGAACGGCAGCGGAGAGGTGATGCCGGCGATATTGAGCACCGCTCCGACGGCCGGGAGGTTGGCGTTCCGGACCGCCTCGCGAGCCGACAGCACCGATTCTTCATCGGCCACGTCGACGTACCGGCCCACGGCAGGGACGTCGTACCGTTCGGTCAACTCCCCGGCGAGCTTGGCAGCGGCCTCCCCGTCGAGATCAAGGCCGGCGACTGCCCAGCCGTCCCGTGCGAAGCGGTGCGCGGTGGCTCGCCCGATGCCGCGCAACGAGCCGACCCCCGTGATCACCGCCGTGCGCTGCACGCTGGCCATGCCCTAGTCAACTCGGTCCGCGCCCTCCCTGTCGAGGAGTTGGCTGGCCGCTCTGCCAGAGTGCTGACATGAGGTCGATGTCCGAGGGCGCGAACTGGCCGCTGGGTGGCCCGCGGCAGCTCCGACCGAACCAGCGAACGCAGGTGTGGATCGGCGATGTCGACGGCGGCCCGGCGGAGCTCGTGTACACCAGCAGCACAGTGCTGTTCGAGGCGCCGAACTGGGCCCCAGACGGTCGGGGCCTGCTGCTGAACGGGGCCGGAGTCCTGTGGCGGCTCGAACTGGACCCGGTAGCGGAGCCGGAGCAGGTGCCGTTGCACGGCCTGCCGCCGATCAACAACGACCACGTCGTCGACCCCGGCCGAGGCCTGATTTACCTCTCCGCCAACGACGGCCACATCTGGGTCGCGCCGCTCGAGGGTGGCACCGCCAGCCGAGTCACCCACGACTCGAGCCGATACCACTTTCTGCACGGCGTCAGCCCGGACGGCACGACCCTGGCGTTCGTGGAGCTGCCGACCGGCGGCTTTTCCGCTCCCGGCAGGCTCGCGCTCATCTCGTCGGCGGGCGGCGACACCCGGTATCCGGAGGCGGGCAGCAAGCACCTCGACGGGCCTGAGTTCTCACCGGACGGCGCATGGCTGTACTTCAACACCGAGGAGTTCGGCAACCGGCCGGGTCACGCCCAACTGGCCCGGGTACCAACAGGCGGCGGCCCCATGGAACAGCTGGTCAGTTCCGGCACAGTGGACTGGTTTCCGCACCTCTCGCCGGAGGGGGAGCTCGCCAGCTACATCAGCTTCCCGCCCGGGACGCTGGGCCATCCGCCGGACCTCGATGTCGAAGTGCGCCTGGTGCGCACCGCCAACTGGGCAGAGCCGATCGCGACGTACCCGATCTTCGGCGGCCAGGGAACGATCAACGTCAACAGCTGGTCACCCGACGGTCGCCGGTTCGCCTTTGTGGCCTATCCAATCGAGAGTGAGAGGTGATCATGACAGAGCAGCAGCGGTCCGGACCCGTCGGTGTCGGCTTCATCGGTTCCGGCATGATCAGCAACACCTATCTAGAGAACCTCACCAGGTTTCCGGACACCAACGTGATCATCCTCGGGGACCTGGATCAGGACAGGGCTCGCGAGCAGGCCGAAAAGCATGGCGTTCCGGAGTGGGGCGGATCGGAGGACGTGCTGGCTCACCCGGACGTCGAGGTCGTGGTGAATCTGACGATCCCGGCCGTGCACGCCGAGATCGCCAGCAAGGCGATCGCCGCCGGCAAGCACGTGTGGAGCGAGAAGCCGATCAGCGTGGACCGGGCGAGCGGGCGTGCCCTGCTGGAACAGGCCGAGGCCGCCGGGCTGCTCATCGGGGTCGCACCGGACACCGTGCTCGGGCCCGGCGTGCAAACCGCCCGCCGCGCGATCGCCCACGGCGACATCGGTGAACCGCTGTCCGCACAGACGGTGATGCAGTATGTCGGACCTGACATCTTCCACCCGAGCCCGGAGTTCCTGTTCGCCCGGGGCGCCGGCCCGCTGTTCGACATGGGGCCGTACTACATCACCACGCTGGTCCACGTCTTCGGCTCGGTCGAAAGCGTCGCCGCGGTCGGTTCCAAGGGCAAGGCCACCCGGACGATCCAGGCAGGTGACCGGGCCGGCACCGCCTTCGAGGTCGAGGTGCCCACCCATGTGAGCATGATCGCGAAGTACGTCGAGGGTGCCGTCAGCCAGAGCGTTTTCAGCTTCGAGTCCCCGCTGACCAGGATGGGGATCGTCGAGATCACCGGTACCGAGGGCACCATCATGGTCCCGGACCCCAACCGGTTCACCGGGGACGTCAAGATCACCAGGGCTCCGACCTTCGCCGCCATGCGTGAGGAGGCGGTCTGGCACAGCGTGCCGATCACAGGTGTCTACGCCGAGCGCGGGCTAGGCGTGCTCGACCTGGCCCGGGCCGCGCGTACCGGCCGGCGGCCGCTCGCCTCGGGAGAACTCGGCTATCACGTCCTGGACACCATGGTTGCCATCGACGATGCGATCACCCACGGACATACGGTCGCCGTCGACAGCCGCGTCCAGCCTGTGCCCTTGGTTGGCGAGGACTTCGACCCGTTCCAAGCGACCCTCTAGTGTCCTCAGGCCGGATTCCCGACGGAGGGCACTAGGGGCTGACCGGGTCAGCTCGGCGTCGATACAGCCGACTGAGCGGTTTGCAGCAGTTCGGTCAGCTGACGCATCGGCATGTACGCCCGCAGCGCGCTGATCCCGGCGTCACTCACCTCATACCAAACGGCGTAGCTGACCCGGACATTCGCCCCGGTTGCTGGGATCCCGGCGAACTCGGCGATGTGGACTCCGATGAAATCAGCTTCCACGGCTGCGACGCCGTTGCCGACAGCCAGGTTTTTCAGCTCCGGCCTGGCGTCGAAGAGCTGAGTGTGCAGCGCCACGATGAGGTCCCGGACCGGTTCCCGGCCACGGAGTTCCTCTCCGGTTTCCATGGTCGTCCACAGGACGTCCTCGGTGAAGAACCGTCCGAAGTCGCCGCGCTGCAGCAGCGCATCGAGGTAGCCGTTCATCGTCTGTGTCGTTGTCTCGAGCGACATTGCGTCCCCCCTTTCCGTTTGCCTCTCGCGTGGCACGGTACCGAGTCCTGACGGCGGCGCTCTAGGCCTGCGCTGGACATAGTTCGTATGCAGTGGGATTTTGCCCGGAACGGGTGCGGGCGTACGGCATCGTGAACTCGCTGCCGGTTGCAGACATAGTCAGGGTGTGACGGAGTCCGAGTCCGCGGCGGCGAGCTCGCCGGCACTGACCGGCGCAGAGCAACCGCTGACACGCAGCCACGGCGGAAGCCTCGCCGAGCCCTTGCGGCAGGGCGACCGCCAGGCCATGGCGGAGATCTTCGCGGTGCACCTCGACGTCATCTACAACTACTGCTACCGACGGACCGGCTCCTGGTCGGTCGCGGAAGACCTTGCCGCGACCGTCTTCCTCGAGGTTTGGAAGGCCAGACGCAGGGCCGTCGAGGTCAACGGCTCGGTGTTGCCGTGGGTGTACGGAGTCGCGACCAACGTCTGCCGCAACTACCTGCGGTCCCAGCAGCGCCGGAGCAGCGCCCTCGCCCGGATGCACCTGACCGACCTCGCCGTGGAGAACTTCGACGACGAGGTGGTCGGGCAGCTGGCGGATGCCCAACGACTCGAACGGCTGCAGCGGCTCGCGCAATTCCCACAGCGGGATCAGGACGTGTTCTTCCTCGTCGTCTGGGAGGGGCTGAGCTACGCCGAGGCGGCTGAGGCCCTGGGCATCGCGATCGGCACCGTCCGGTCGCGGCTGGCGCGGGTCCGGCGCCTCCTCAAGATCATGGAAACTCAGGAGCACTTCGATGTCTGATCTGTTCGCGCCGCCGCCCCGTCGGCCGGCACCGGAGCACCTGCGCGAGAAGATCGCGCGTCGTCTTGACGGGGTTGCTGCTCCGCGGCGACGGCTGCGCATCGTACTGATCCCGCTCGCCGCTGCCGTGATGATCGCAACCGTCTTGGTCGGCGTGGCGGTGCTGGGCAACCAAGGCGCCCTGCAGCCGGTGCAGACGGCCAGCCCCTATCCGACCACCGCCTCGCCGACCCCGCCGCGGCGTACGGCCACCACCTCGACGCCGACGCCGTCGGTTGCCAAGGCCCCGACCAACATCGACGTCCGTCCGATGACCAAGGCCGAGATCGAGGCCGATATGAGGTCCTGCCTCCGGCCCCAGTCTCCGGTCGACGACAACCCGCGCGGTGGGCCCATTCGCGTCCGGTACGCGATGGTGCAGATCCAGGCAGGCCCCTCCGGAACCGTCAGCCAGCGCGGTCGGACGCTCATCCTGCAGGACGACGTCGGCACGTCGGTTTGCTACGGCGGAGAAATCTCCGAATGGGTCCGGGGCAGCCTGCTGAGGTTGGAGGGCCGACGGGGAAGCCAGATCGCCGCGTACGGCCTCGAGGCATTCAACTGTCGGAACAATCTGCAGGTGTCTGAGGGAGTGCTGTTCGGCGTCGGCGAGGACGTTGTCGTTGGACGCACGCGAATCATCCTGGACGGCAGCAAGGGTCCGTGGCAGACGAGCAAACCGCACCGCAGCATGGTGAACTTCCGCCTGGTTCTGCAGGGTCACGCCACGCTGGCCAGAAAAGTGACGATGGAGTTCGAGCTGCTGAATCGTCGCGGTGAGCAGGTCACGATCCTATGGAACTCGAAGATGGGTGGGCCGGACACCGGAAAGACGGCCAGGATGGACATGGAGACCTGCACGGATCGGCATCGGCAGACTGCCAAGTACGAGCGGATCACCCGCCCGGCCAACGACCAGGCAGGCATCACGGCCTGTGGGAACCTGATCAAGGACTCCTCGGCGCGCCTGAAGGTGCCCTCGAGTGGCAGATGGAAGCCTCGGCTGGTCACCTCGACGAAGCAGCAATGGGGTGCGGTGCTGAGTGACGGTGGGCACCTCGTAGGCTGCAGTCTCTTTCCCACCAAGGAGATCAGCCCGGTCTCACCCGACATCGCCACACTTGCCAAGCCGTCGTTCTACTTTGCGGTGAACCCGATCGGCGCAAATGGCGCATCTCTGTGGGCCGCCGGAAAGGTGCCGACCGACGTCTCGGCGATCTCCTACCGGCTGCCCGGAGGCCGAAGCGTCGCCGCCACCATCGGCCACAACGGCTACTGGATGCTGATGTACCACTCGGCGACGACCGACATCGCCCCGGGCAACGTCACCCGGTGGGAACCCGTCGAGGTCACGGTCACCCGTCCCGGAGGAACGGAGACGTTCTCCATCAGCTTCAGCGAGAAAACCATGTGCCGCCAGGTCAGCCACGGCTGCTGAGCAACCCGCGTCGCGTCGGTTCTGGACAACGACTCGTTCCAGGCAGAGAGTTCATCCATGCCCGTCGTGACCCCCGGCTTCCACGGCCGCCCGCGCCGCTCTTCCGAGCGTCTGCCACCCGGCCAGTATCTGGTCGACGGCTTTCCTGTGCTGTCGGCCGGCCCGACGCCGCGGGTCCCGCTCGAGGAGTGGAGATTCACGATTCGGGCTGAGGAGGGCTCGGAGCGCAGCTGGACCTGGCCCGAGCTGCTGGCGCTTCCCGCCGAGGACCCGGTGGTCGACATCCATTGCGTGACCAAGTGGTCGAAGCTCGACACCAGTTGGACCGGCGTGTCGATAGACACGCTGTTGGCCGAGGTCGAGACCGATGCGGATTTCGCGCTCGTCCAGTCCTATGGCGGTTACACCACGAATCTGCCGTTG
>JBKPNA010000213.1:0-2400 GCA_046765695.1 Actinomycetota bacterium
GTCGGTGAGTGTCGAACGGCACGGAAACACGGTGGAGTCAGCGGTCGGCGAGAGTCAGTCACCGGTTGCCGGGCGGGGGCATTCGGCGCCGTGGAGCTTTGTCCGCCAGTTCGGGCGCCAGATGGTCGTGAGCTCGGGATCCACCACTTGATCAGCGGTCTCTGCGTTCGTGAGTCTGGCCCCCTGGCTGTCTTCGCGTCGGCCGGCGGTCAGTGGGTGGTCAACTGCCGCGCGAGCCAGTCCAGGGCACATTTGATTAGCTGCCCGTACTCGTCGTCGCCGAGCGCGCTGATCCCCGCTGCGCGCGGTGCAGGTGCTCGCGGGCACGGTGGAGGTCGCCGAGCTTGCGGTAGCTCGCTGCTCGTTTCATCGACCGTGCGCGCCGGATCGTCGAGGTGACGCCGGGACGGCCGTGAATCGGCAGCCGATTGGGAGCGGGCAAGCCAAGCCGACGACGATACAAGATCGTCTCCCGAATTTCTCCCAGGTCCGATCGGCGGACCCGATGGCCTTGGGCGCCGGCGTTCGGCTCTAGGCGACGGACAGTGTTTGGATGAGCTCGGCGGGAAAGTGGAGGCGGACGGAGGTCCGGTCGGGTGCGGTGTGGATGGCCACCGTGTCGGCCATCTGCCGGGCCAGCCACAGGCCGCGGCCGCCGCGTTGGGCCGGCTGCGGGGGGCGGAACCCGGCGGTTGCGGGGACCGAAGGCCCGCCGCCGTCGTCCACCTGCACGATCAGCGTGCCGCTGTGCCGCCACGCGCGGACCCGTACCGGTGGTGTGCCGTGGGTCAGGCCGTTGGCCGCGACCTCGGTGACGGCCACCTGGACGTTCGTGGCGGCGGCCGGAGCGAAGCGGTGCTCCTCGCTCCAGGCGCGCAGCGCCGCCCGCACCAACGCGAGCTGCCCGGCACCGATCAGCCGCAGATCATGGTCGACGGGTTCCGGCGGCTGATCCAGCGGTGCGTCGTTGCACTCGGCCAGGAACTCCTCGGGCGGCTGGTACCGCGGGTTGAGGAGGCGCCCGGCGTCGGTCAGCTCGAACCGGTGGGTCCGACGGGCACCGTCGACGACCGCCGGCGGATAGCACCGCGTGTCCCAGAGGCAGGTCACCGGCGACCCGTACGGCGCGTAGCTCTCGTTGCAGATCGACTCGTAGCACAGGTACGCCGCCGCCCGGTCCGCCGGGACGCTCGGCCGTCGGTCGCCGGCGAGGTCCGGCTCCGCCACCACATGGACCTGGCGACCCGCCGCGTGCTCCTCCGCGAGGTAGCGCCGGAACCTCTCGTACGCCGCGCCCAGGCCCTGATAGAACGCCGTCGGATCCTGCCAGTCCAGCCGGGCGCTGTCCCGACCGAGCGTGTCGCGAACCAGGGCCGCCGTCGGCTCGCGAACGACCATGAGGACGCGTTCACCGGCCGCCAGCGAGGCGCGCAGCGCCGGCAGAAGACGGGTCGCCACGGCGTCGTCGGACTCCACGACCACGACCGTGTGCGCGAACGCCGCCCCATCCTGGTGACCTGCCGAACCCAAGGTCATCGCGCGTCGCCACCCATCGGGTCGGAGCCGTCCGCGGCGACCACGCGCAGTCCGTCGCCCTCCGTGACGCACAGGGACAGCACGCGAAGCACCATCGGCGAGCACACCACGGTCAACGGTGCAGCCCCCGGCAGACAGGCGTCACGGCCGGCGAGCAACGCCGTGACACCCGCGGCGCAGATGAACGAGACCCCCGACAGGTCCACGCGGGTCACGCCCGCGGCGACCGCCGCGGCGACCCACTCGGTGACCTCCGGCGCGTTCGACAGATCGATCTCGCCGGTGAGCAGTAGCACGCCGCCGTCCGAGCGGGCCGAGCACAGCGGCTCGCCCGGTGGCCGGACGGCCGGCCCCGGCACCGGTTCGCCAAGCCCCTGGGGTTGGCGTCGCGCCGACGGAGGTGGCGCTGAAGTCACAGTCAGCACTTACCCGTCACCGCCCGGCCTACACGGCCGAATCGGTTGCCCGACCCGACCATCCCTTTGTTGATCGATATGGGGAGCTGGTGGGGAGCGGATCCTGGAATTCCGGCCGGAACGGCGCAGTCGTACGGTGAATCCTGGACCGGCCACAGCCAGGAGGACGGCCCTTGTGACCAGCGGCAACGCGGTCCAGGGCCGTTCTAGCTCGGTCCAGTGGCGTCCGGCTAGATCGGCCGGGTGCGGACCGCGCCGCCCTGGGACGACCGACACCCACCCACCGTCAGTTGCTGACCTGGCCTTGCCACTGCTCCGGTTCGGCCATCAGCTCGCCCGCGACGGCGAGCTGGTCGAACGCCGCGCGCCAGTCGGGACAGCGCGGTACACCGCGCGGCGCGCAGGAGCCGGTATCTGGCTGATTGGCATGCAGCGCGAGGGTCTGCCG
>JBKPNA010000214.1:0-2748 GCA_046765695.1 Actinomycetota bacterium
CAGTTTGCGCCCGTACAGCGCCAGGCCCGTCGCACCCACCCGGTCGGACCACCACTGGAACAGCTCGTCGCTCGGCACGCTCCAGCCGATGTCGTCGCCGGGCGCGGCGATGTAGCCGTCCAGGCTCAGGTTCATGCCGTAGGTCAGTTTCCGCACGGCGTCAGCCTCCCCGTGAGTCGGTTCTCCGCATATAGGTCCAGTTTCTGCGGTTGACATTCAGGCTGCGCCGATGAACAGCGGCAGCCGGCGTCGTCCCCAAGAACCGGCGGGACCGTCGTACACCCCGGCCAACCGTGTGCCGCACGACTTGCACGCGCCGTCATCGGTGAGCTCGTAGCGGAGAATGCGGTACCAGTCCCGCACCACGACCGCGCGGCCGCAGCCTGGACAGAACGTGCTGCCACCGTCGGCGTCGTGGACATTGCCGGTGTAGACGTGGCGCAGCCCTTGCTGCAGCGCGATCATACGAGCGCGCGTCAGCGTGGCGGGCGGCGTCGCCGGCACGTCGGTCATCTTGTAGTCCGGGTGGAAGGCGGTGAAGTGCAGCGGGACCTCCGGTCCGAGGTTGTCAAGGATCCATGCGCATTCGGCCGCGATCTCGGCATCGGAGTCGTTGCGGCCCGGGATCAGCAGCGTGGTGATCTCGAACCAGGCGTCGGTCTCGTGGCGGAGGTAGCGCAAGGTGTCCAGCACATCGGCCAGATTCGCGGCACAGGTGCGGTGGTAGAACTCCTCGGTGAACGCCTTGAGATCCACGTTCGCCGCATCGATATGACGATAGAACTCGGCCCGCGGCCTGGGGTTCATGTAGCCAGCCGTTACCGCGACCGCCTTGATGCCGCGGTCGTGGCACGCGTCTGCCACATCGGCGGCGTACTCGGCGAAGATCACGGGGTCGTTGTAGGTGAACGCCACGCTGCGGCACCCTGCCCGCTCGGCCACTTCGGCGAGCGCCTCCGGCGAGGCGGCGTCGGCCAGCGTGTCGATCTCCCGCGACTTGGAGATGTCCCAGTTCTGGCAGAACTTGCAGGCAAGGTTGCAGCCGGCCGTGCCGAAGGACAGGACTGCGCTGCCGGGCAGGAAGTGGTTGAGCGGCTTCTTCTCGACCGGGTCGACGCAGAAGCCGCTGGAGCGGCCGTACGAGGTGAGCACGATCTGGTCGTCGATCCGGGCGCGTACGAAGCACAGCCCTCGCTGGCCCTCGTGCAACCGGCACGCGCGCGGGCATACGTCGCACTGGATCCTGCCGTCGCGGAGCCGGTGCCACCACCGGGTCGGCACCGTGAAGGGGTCGTCCAGGCTGATCTCGGGCACGGGCGCTCCTCTTCCCTCCTCCTCGACGGTACGCCGGTCCCGGCGGCGGTACCATGCTCAAGCGCTCACGGGCCCCTGCGCCGAGCCAGCAGCAGGACACAGGCGACGGCGCCGAGCGCCGCAGTGGCGAGTCCGGAGCCGCCAAGGGTGGCGCGCGGACCCAGCGCCGTGGTGAGCGGACCGCCGAGCACCGTGCCGAGTGGCGATGCGGTGAGCAGCACCGCGCTGCGGGCCGCGAGCATCGCGGCAAGATGTTGCGGTGGAGACGTCGCTTGCACCAGCGTCACCGAGAGCGCGACGAACGGCCCGTAGATCACGCCACCCAGCGTGAAGCATGCCACCCCGGGCGGCCGCCTGATCGACCGGGGAGACGCTCCCCGACTCGGGCAGCCGGATGAGTACGACGATCACGGCGAGGAACACGTAGCTCAGGGCATCCAGCCCGAGCACCAGCAGGGTCATAATGCCGGCCAGCCAGGCGAGCGGTACGGCGCCGATGAACACGGCGCGGACCACGCTGTCGGCCAGCAGCAGCTGCCTGGCCGGCACCCGGCGCAGCCGGCGACCGAACGCCAGCGCTCCCCCAGAGCCCAGCCGTCGTTTGCGGCGCGAGCTCGATCGCGAGCCACGCCACCGCGACGAAGCTCAGCCCGTCGCCAAGATAGGAGACCGCGAAGCCGAGGTTCAGGCGCCGGAACACCCGATTGGCGAGCACCGGGCGGTAGGCGGAGGGGACGATGCGCCGGAGCACCAGAGACCCCTGCTGCAGAGGCACTTGAGATCGAACTCGTCTTCGCGGTCGCTCAGTTACGTCGAGGGAGGCTCAGCGCAGCTCCTGGATGCGGATCATGTTGCCCGCGGGATCGCGGAACGCGCAGTCGCGAACGCCGTAGGGCTGCTCGGTCGGTTCCTGGACAACCTCGGCGTCGCTGGCCTCCAGCTTCGCGAAGGTGCCATCGAGGTCGCCCGTGGCAAGGTTGACGCCGAAGTAGCTGCCCTTGGCCATCAGCTCCAGGATGGTGCGGCGCTCGTCGTCGGTGATGCCCGGGGTTGCGGCCGGTGGATGCAGCACGATGGACGTGTCGGGCTGGTCGGTCGGGCCGACGGTGATCCAGCGCATCCCCTGGTATCCGACGTCGTTGCGAACCTCGAACCCGAGGATGTCGCGATAGAAGGCAAGGGATGCGTCCGGGTCGGTGTGCGGGAGGAAGCTCGAGTGAATGGTGATGTTCATGGCGGTCACGCTAGTTGCGGCTCCGGGACCCCCGCTTCTCGATTCCTGACCGGTCTGGTCACTCGCTTCGCCACGCACGGAGGCATTCCGGCGGTGGTCCGCGACTCCTGCCGCCGGTAGGTGCTGGGTGGTACGCCGACCAGCTCGGTGAAGCGAGTGCTGAAGGTGCCCAGCGACGAACAGCCGACCGCGAAACAGAC
>JBKPNA010000215.1:0-2333 GCA_046765695.1 Actinomycetota bacterium
GCTCGGACCCGATCCACATCTCCTTGCCGGGCCACGAGACCCTGCTCGCCCTGCGTACCGCGAACGCGCTGCTGTCGATCGATCTCAACGGCAAGTCCCAGCTCGCCCTGCCCAAGCAGGTGCAGCGAGACCCGCTGAAGCACACCATCGAGCACGTGGATCTGGTCATCGTGCGCCGGGGCGAGAAGGTCACGGTGGAGGTGCCGCTCCATGTCGAAGGTGAGGCCGGCGACGACACCCTGGTCGTCGTGGACCACAACAGCATCTCCGTCGAGGCCGAGGCCACCCACCTGCCGCAGCAGATCGTCGTGTCGATCGAGGACCTGCCTGCCGGGACGCAGATCCTCGCCAAGGACCTGCAGCTGCCCGACGGCGTCGCACTGAACATGGATCCGGAGACTCTGGTCGTCAACGTGACCAACGCCCCGAGTGCCGAGGCCGTCGAGGCCGAGCTTGCCGAGTCGGAGGCCGAGGCGGCGGGTGTGGAGCCGACCGCCGCCGAGCCCGCGCCGGAGGCCGAGGAGTCGGAGCGCGAGCCGGCGAACGCCTGAGCGGATGTCGCCCTGGCTGGTGGTCGGCCTCGGCAACCCAGGCCCGGCGTACGCGGGGCATCGGCACAATGTCGGGTACCTCGTCGTCGGTGAGCTGGCCCGCCGGACTGGCAGCCGGTTCAGTGCGGCCAGGGGCCTGCGGGCCGAGATCGCGGAGGCCCGTTTGGGCCTGCCTGGGGTGGCAGCGCCGCGACTGCTGCTGGCCAAGTCCCGGACCTTCATGAACGAGACCGGCAGTGCGGTGTCACGGCTGCTCGGCTACTACAAGCTGGATCCGGACCGGATGATCGTGGTGCACGATGAGCTCGACATCGATCCCGGGCAATTGCGGATCAAGTTCGGTGGCGGCGACAACGGCCACAACGGGCTCCGCTCGATCCGGGCAAGCCTTGGCACCGGCGACTTCTACCGGGTACGCATCGGCATCGGCCGGCCACCGGGTCGGCAAGATCCGGCCGACTTCCTGTTGAGCAACTTTCCGGCCATCGCCCGTGAGTCCGTCGCCGTTGAGGTGAATCGAGCTGCCGACGCCGTGGAGTCGTTGGTCACCGTCGGCCTGGAGCGGACCCAGAACATCTTCAACTCCTGACAAGGCGACGGTCGGCTCTGCCCGCACCCGGTACCTTGGCTCGGTGACCCTCTCGGGACTCGTCGATCTGTTCTGCACGGAACCGACCGTCTCAACCGCCATTGCTGACGCCCGAGCCGGTCGCTTACCGGTCCTCGACCTCACGTCCCCGCCGCCGATGCGTCCCCTGATCGCCGCCGCCCTCACCGACGCGGCCGAGCGCGGCGGCGCCGACCGGCCGATTCTGCTCGTCACCTCCACCTATCGCGAGGCCGAGGAGCTCACTGCCTCCCTCGAGGGCCTGATCTCACCCGAGCAGGTGGCCTACTACCCGGCCTGGGAGACCCTGCCACACGAGCGACTAAGCCCCCGCTCGGACACTGTCGGTCGCCGGCTGGCCGTGCTCCGTCGGCTGACTGGAAACGGCGAACAGCCACCGCCGCGCGTGATCGTCGCCCCGGTGCGCAGCGTGCTGCAGCCCCAGGTCAAGGGTCTGGGCGAACTGCAGCCCGTACGCCTCGCCGTGGGTGAGGACTTCGACATCGGCGACCTGACCCGGGCGCTGGTCGACGCCGCGTACCTCCGGGTCGACCTCGTCGAGCGGCGCGGTGAGTTCGCCGTACGCGGTGGCATCGTCGACGTCTTCCCGCCGACCGAGGAGCACCCCGTACGCGTCGACTTCTTCGGCGACACCGTGGAGGAGATCCGCTACTTCTCGGTGGCCGACCAGCGGTCCGGTGAGGAGACGCTGACCGAGATCACCGCGTCACCCTGCCGGGAGCTGCTGCTGACCGACACCGTACGAGCCCGCGCCAGCGCGCTGGCGGAGCAGCACCCGGAGCTGATCGAGATGTTGGACAAGATCGCCCAGGGCCACGCCGTGGACGGCATGGAGGCACTTTCGCCCGCGCTGGTCGACGGGATGGAGCTGCTGATCGACCTGCTGCCGGCCGGCACCCACGTGCTCGTCTGCGACCCCGAGCTCGTCCGTGGCCGAGCCATCGAGCTGGTCAAGACCAGTGAGGAGTTCCTGCACGCCTCGTGGGCTGCGGCTGCCGGTGGCGGGCAGGCGCCGATCGACCTGGGTGCCTCGTCGTACCGGCCCCTGGCGGACGTCCGCGCCGCCGCCCTGGCACGGGGCCTCGCCTGGTGGACGCTGTCCCCGTTCAGCGCGGGTCCGGCTCCGGCCACCGAGCAACCGGTCCGCACGGAGG
>JBKPNA010000216.1:0-11102 GCA_046765695.1 Actinomycetota bacterium
GGTCCGCCGCTTCACAGAAATCGGGCCGAAACCCGTAGTGGGTGGCGAAACGGACATAGTCCGGGGTTGGCACCACCACGTTGGCCACGACCCCAGATTTCAGGCAGCCCATCCGGTCGGCCAGCACCACCTTCGGCACCCCGCCGAGGGTTTCGAAACACTCCGCCAGCAGAGCGAACGTGGTGGCAGCCTTCTCATCGGCGGCGAACCGGACGAACCGGAATCGTGACCAGGCAGGCACCGCGCAGAACACATGCAGTCCCGCCTCAACACCCCAATCGATGATCAACGTCTCACCCGGCGCCCACACCCCCGGCCGGCGGCCACGATGGTGACCTTGGCGCCACTCCGCCTTCGCCTGGGCGACCAGCCGCCGGAAGTTCCGGGACGACCCGGCATAACCGGCCGACCGCGCCTGCGGCAACAACCGCTTCGCCGAGATCCGGCCCGACGTCTTCTCCACCCGTTGCGCAACCAGATCCCTCACCTGGTCGAAGTTGCGTCCCCGACCCTTCCGCACCGGCAACCCGCCGGCCTCATACGCTTCGATGATCCGGCGCACCGTCTTGTGGGTGGTGCCGCAGATCTCCGCGGCCCCCCGATAGCTGCCCACGTCTCGATAGGCGGCGATCACATCCATCCGTTCCCTCGCGTTCTTCAATGGAGGTCCCCTTCCGCGGCCCCAGTGACCGGCTTTGACACCGTCACCGTCAGCCGCGGAAGGGCCTCAACGACTACGACACGACGAACGAAGAGTGGGGACTTTCACTGGCCACCAGCGGGGACCTCTACCTGGCCACCAGTGGGGACTTTCTCATGGCCACGGACACCCGCGTCGGCGAACCCGTGACGAGACGGCTTGCTGGGGATTAAAAGAGACTTAGTCGCCTCGGTTCACCCGTTGGACCCGAACCAACAACCGCGGATTAAAAGAGCGACCGTCACCGCCTACTTCAACACCTGCAGGCAGCCTGACATGCGCATCCAACTTGAAGACAATCGCGGATGACAGCCCACCAACCGAAGCCCAAGAACCGAACTGTCGCGCTGGGGCCAACCAATATCGACCACGACCGGCGCCACGCCTAGACCGACCGAGTCAGGATCTGCGGTATTCGCGTGGCGGGACGCCGAACTGTGCGCGGAACCGCCGGGAGAAATGGAACTCGTCAGCGAAACCCAAGGTCCGGGCGATCTCGCGGTGTGTCATGTCAGTGAGTCGCAGCAGAGTGGCGGCCGCCTGGAGCCGGCGGGTTGTGCGGAAGGTCGACGGTGATTGGCCGACTTGCGCCGTGAAGCGGCGTCGGAAAGTGTCGTAGGTGAGGCCCAACTCCGCCGCGAGGGTCTGCACCTCGACGCTGGCGGTCTGATCGTCGGCCAGACGGCCGACGGCCTGGGCAACCTCAGCGCTGAGGTCGGGGCCGGGAATCTCGGCGCCGATGTCGTGGGTGTCGAGCAACCAGTCCGCCACCGCTAGCAACTGGTGCTCCGCCGCCCCGCGCGATTGCGGTGCTGCCCGGAGCACCGTCCGCAGGGCCTCGATCGACGGGGCGGGTCGGGGGTAGCGCGGCCCGCCGACGCCCATCATGCCCATCCCGACCAGGAAGTCGAACAGCGGTCCCGTGAAAACGACGAACAGCTCCGTCCAGCGGCACCCGGGATCGGTTCCATACCAGTGCGGGAAGCCCGGGGGGACGATCGTATGGGCGCCCCGGACGATCCGCTCCTCACGCCGGTCGGCGTCCCGGTAGGTCCCCTCCCCGTCCAGCACGACAGACAGGACATAGGCATCCATCACCCGCAGGTTCGACGGCATGACCGGTTCGTCGTCGACCACCTCGCCCGCCAGCAGCAGCTGGCCGAGCCGCGTCGAGGGTCCCTCAGAGACCGCGACCACCGTCCGAAGACCCACCCATCGCCCGTTACGGGCGCCAGAACGTTCATGCCAGTGCCGGGTCCGGACATTCCGCAGCCGCCACCCGCCCGGATAGCGTCGATCGCATACCTACGAGCAGGCCACGGGGCGCCCGCTCACCGGCCTAGGAGATCCGATGACCTCGACCAACGACGTCCGCCATCACCTCGTGACGCCCGAGATGCGCGCGCAGTACGAGCAGGAGGGGTACTTCGTCCTCGAGCGCGTGCTCACCACCGAACAGCTAGAGCTGCTCCGCAGCGGGGCGCAGTACTCCATTGACAAGCTCGACGCCGCGATGGACGAGGCCGGCGTCGACCGGATCAACATCAGTGCGCGCGGCAAGCGCTACTTCAGCAACATGATCTACAAGGACCGGCCCGAGCTCCGACAGTTCCTCTTCAGCGACACGATGGCTCAGATCTGCGCGGCGACGCTCGGCGATGTCGCCTATCTGTTCTGGGAGCAGTACGTCATCAAAGCGGGCGACCCAGACACGGCATTCGCCTGGCACCAGGACTCAGGTTATGTCCACGAGGACCACGAGCCCTATCTCACCTGCTGGATCGCGCTCGATGACATCAGCGAGGAGAACGGCGCGGTGTACCTGCTGCCCTACTCGCGGTCGGGCATCAAGTCCTACGTCAAGCACATCCCGGACCCCGTGATCAATGACAAGGTGTGCTACTTCGGGTCGGACCCGGGCATCCCGATGACCGCACCAGCGGGATCGATCGTAGTGTTCTCCAGCGTCGTCATCCATCGCAGCGGAGCCAACCTGACCAACCGGCTGCGGCGGGCCTATATCGCGCAGTACTCGAAAGAAGTCATCACCCTCAAGGGGACGAACACCCCGTGGGGCTCGTTCGAGCTCTTCCTCGACGGCGGCAGAGTCGTCGCCGGAATCTGAGGGCTCGACCGCTAGTTCACCACCGCCCAGCTCTACCTCGACATCACCGGCTGGCAACGCCCACTCAGCACTTACCGCGTATCGCAACGATCGGCCGAGGACGCGCGCCAGCGCCGCTCGATGGCGACTCGGGCCACGTCGGTGACGGAATGAGGCCCAGCGCGTCGCCGCTATCGCTGTCGCGTCCGAGGCGGCGGTCGCGGTGGAACTGGGCATAGGAACTGCAGGAGGGTCGACTTGCCCTGGCCCGGTCCTGCCACCACCAGGGCGTTGCCCGACCAGCCGGGATGCAGCAACCCCTGCGCCGCCCCGATCACGACGAACCCCTCTGACACCGCGGCGTCAGCCGGATGGGCGGCGACGACCTCCCGCAAGAACTCGGCTGGGCCGGCATCGTCCCGGCAGGTGAACGGCACGTCCACGAACATCGAGTCCACTGTGGGCCCGTCCAGCTCCACCCTGCGGAACCGGACCCGGTCATGAAGCGGAGCCGCCTTGGGGAATCGAACCCCAGACCTACGCATTATGAGTGCAATTTGGATGCCGCACGCAAGGCGTGGGTTGTGCTTGAACAGCGCCGCGACCAGGTTGAATGGTCTCATCGCCTCGCGTCAGTCCGCACAGGACTGTGGTGCTTTTGCGGACCGTGTGCGGACTTTGCGTGCCATTGGCGGGGCTTTGTGCCGGGCGCACCCGTCGTCATGGGGCTGGTCAACGGCGGTGGCGGCGGACGACAATGAGGCTGGTGCACGGCCCAGCAGTAGGAACCAAGGGAGAACCGATGCCGGAGCGACGAGCAGCAGAAGAGCCCGCACCGCCGAGGACTGACCGGCCGTTGCGCCAGATCGTCGTCTACCTCGCTATCACGTATGCGATCACGCTCGCCATCGCCCTGGCCCTGCCGCACGCCGGCATCGCACCGCTGCTCGCTATTGCCGTGCCGGCGATCGCGGTCGCGCTCACCACCACCTTGGTCGTCCCAAAGGGTCAGCGACGCGCCGTGTGGGGGGCGGTCGGTTTCCATCCGCGAAGGGGGCGAGGGCTGCTTGTCGCCGTCCTGGGACCGATGGCAATCATTGCTGTCAGCTTCGGCGTCGCGGCCGTATTCGGGGTAGTCCGCTTTCCCGGTCTGGGTCCGGGCCTGGGGAGCGCCGTGCTCAACTTGGCGGTAACGACGATCATCTTTGGTGTTGTCTTCCTCGGCGAGGAGATCGGCTGGCGCGGCTACCTGCTTTTCCGGCTGGCCGAACTCACCTCCGGGCGGCGCGCGGCTGTGCTGACCGGCGTCTTCCACGCGATCTTCCATCTACCTCTGCTGGTGCTCACCACCACCTACCAAAGTGAGGGAAACCGCTGGATCGTGGTACCGACGGTAATGGTCACGCTTACCTTGGCCGGTGTCTGGTACGGCTGGCTGCGACTGTGGTCGGGAAGCATCTGGCCGGTCAGCCTCTCCCACAGTGCCTTCAACAACGTGGTCGAGACCGTCGCCGGCGTGGCCATCGCGACCTCGCCGGCATCGATGGCCTACGTGACTACCGAGACCGGTGTGGCGACCATGATCATTATGGTGCTGGTCGCGGGCTACCTGCTGACCCGCCGAGCCGCAGACTTTGACAAAGCCAAGCCTGAGGGCGCGCGGCTAACAGCCGAAGCCCGCACCGGTGTACAGCGGGCACGCCCAGACAGCTCCCGCTAGACCTCTCATTCACGACATCGAGTTCTCGCTTCGACCAGCGGATCAAAAGGGCCCGGCACACAGTGCGTGGACGTCCGTGCATGGCTGGAAAGGCTCATGATCAGCCATAGTGGTTTGCCGGAATCTGGCGCGGTTGCCGTCAGCGCTGGTCAGGCCGCACGGCACGGAGCGAACCGCTTGGGATCTTTAGGATTCGTCTGGGCATGTAGGTGGGCGCCGGCGTCCTGACCTCTTCCATGCCATTGCGATGCAGCACGCTCGCCGCAGTCGGACGATCGTTGACTCGGGTTCACCGTCGCTCATCGCGGAGCAGGTTAGTCCGGCGTTGGTGCCCCCCGAATTACCGGCGATCCCATTGCGCCGAACTGTTCGATTCCGGTTAAACGTCGACAGAAACCTGCCAAGCTCGATGCTTCCTCCAGTCGCGCGGGGCGCGCTACGGCGCTCTCCATAATCCTGGCCACGGGTTCGGGCGGCCGCAGTGTTGGAGGCGCCTTGGCGCGGCTCGGCTCTACCCGTGAGCGTCGCTGGGATTTGCGCGGCTTGCAGCTCGCGAGCCGCCCTATTAGCGGGTGCGCCCGGCTTCCGCGGCTCCGCCAACTTTGGGTGCTGCCGCCGGGCGCAACCATGACGGGTGCCGTGCTGATCTGAGAAGGCTCTGCCATGGCCGCGTCTGTTCCGATGTTCCGACGGCTACCGCGCCGGGTGATGCACCTGACGGCTCCTTTGCCCGTGATCATGTGGGAGAGGTGAGCCGCCGCACGCCCGCGACGAGCGTCTCTGGCTGAATCGCGAGGCCGTCCCCGGATGCGACGTGGGTCTCGGCGGCACCGTGGATGAGCGTGAGCAGGAGCGCGAACAGCTGGTCGGCGGTCAACGCGTCGCTGACCGTGCCCGCAGTCTGCGCGGCAGCGAGTGCGTCCAGCTTGCGTTTGTTCGAGGAGGCGGTCTGCGGTAGCTGATTCATGACGCCAGGGCGCTCGAGCTGGTGCCAGCGCACGAGCCGAACGAGCTGCGGATGTGCGATCGCGAAGTCGAACAGGGTGGCCGCATACGCCGGAAGGTCGTCGGCGGTGAAAGGGACCGTCTCGAGCAACACGGAGACGTTGGCCTCCAGGACGCTGTCGAACAAGTCCTCCTTGCCGCCGAAGTACGCGTAGATGAGTTGCTTGTTGGCGCCGGCGCCAGCCGCGATCCGGTCGACGCGCGCTCCGGCCAGCCCGTACTCGGCGAACTCGGCGGTGGCGGCGTCGAGGATGCGCCTTTTGGTGGCGGTGGAGTCACGGGTGGCCATGACACAAGGCTAGCAGGTAACCAACTAGTCAGTTGACATGCCTATTCGAGTTGGCCTAATCTTCAACCAACCAGTTGGATGGATAAGGAGATTCGAAATGCCACACACCACCAAGGTCGCTCTCGTCACCGGCGCCTCTTCGGGGATCGGAGCCGACACCGCGCTTCGTCTGAAGGAAGCGGGATACACCGTCTATGGGGCCGCCCGGCGCACCGAGCGCATGTCCTCGCTGCGGGACGCAGGTGTGAATGTCCTGCGCCTCGACGTCACCGACGATGACTCGATCCGCACGGCGGTCGAGACGATCATGGGGGAGTCAGGACGCATCGACGTCCTGGTCAACAACGCCGGCTACGGGTCCTACGGATCGATCGAGGACGTGCCGATGGATGAGGCGCGCGCCCAGATCGAGGTCAACGTCTTCGGCCTGGCCAGGCTGACCCAGCTGGTGCTGCCGCACATGCGAGCCCAGGGCGGCGGCACGATCATCAACATCAGCTCCATGGGCGGCGAGTTCACCACCCTTCTGGGCGGCTGGTACCACGCCAGCAAGTACGCCGTCGAGGCACTCAGCGACGCCCTGCGCATGGAGACCAGGCAGCACGGCATCCGTGTCGTCGTCGTCCAGCCCGGGTCGATCCGGACCGAGTGGGGCGCCATCGCCGGCAAGAAGCTCAAGGAGACCTCCCGCACCGGCGCCTACTCAACCCTGGCCAACGGGGCGGCCAAGGCCCTCGCCGCCGGCTCGAAGCCGAACGCGCGCAACACCTCGGACCCGTCGGTCATCGGCAAGACCATTGTCAAGATCGCCAACGCCCGACGGCCACGCACCCGCTACCGCGTCGGCTTCGGCGCCCGCCCCCTCGTCTTCCTGCGCCGACTCCTCTCCGATCGGGCCTTCGACTCACTCATGCACCGGGCAATGGGTGCCTGACCCCGGTCGCCTGACAAGGAGCAGAACATGAAAGAACTGAGCAACACCGTCGCCGTCGTCACCGGCGGACACATCGGCCTCGGGCGCGCCCTTGCGGTGGAGGCCGCCCGCCGCGGCGCCACCGTCGTGATCGCCTCACCAAGCGACGCCAGCAGCACCGTCGAGCAGATTCGAGCCACCGGCGCCACCGCCGAATGGGCACGCGTGGACGTCCCCGAGTACGCGGCCGTCGAGAGTGCACGTATCAGCACAGGCTGAGGACTCATTTGCCAGCGCGGCGGCGAGGACGCGAGCGTAGCGAGCGCCCGCAGGCGCCTCTTGACGTAGTACGGAAATTCCTCACCAGGCGCTGGGGCGATGCCAGTTCGGCTGACTGGTAATTGACCCTCGCCGGTGGCAACGATAGCGACGGTTGCACTCCCTGCTATGTCTAGCCAGTCCGGCGTATTAGCCCAGGGCCGACGAGGCTGACGAGCCGAGCGCCGGCCAATGTCTTTTCGAGTCTCTGCCAGCTCGCGGCGGCGTCCCACGAACGTCGTCGCCTCGGCGGGAACGTTGCCATCCGGCGCCTGGGCCTCGCCACAATGAGCCGAAGCTACCAGCCGGGCAACCTGACTCGGTCGACTACGCATCGAATCCGTAATTCGGTCGATGTTGCCGACACGGTGCCGCTCGTAGCGTCGACACATGGTCGAGGACACAGCCATCCAGGGGGTCGAGGTCACCTTCGTCGGCACACCTCCGACGAGGCAGATCGAGCGGGCGTCGGGCGTCAGCGACGTCCGGGTCGACGGTCAGCTGGTCCGCTGCCTGGTCTACGGCAGCTTCCAGCCATTTCTGGAGTCCCTGCGCGGTTACGAGGTCACGAGCTCACCGCGATCCCCGTCCACGACGTGTCCTACCCCAAATAGTCGATCACCTAAAACGAAAGGACCAACCATGACGTCAACACGAAGGACCGCCATCGTTGCCGGCGTGTTCTACCTCCTCACCGAGGTCACGGCCATCGGAGGAATGCTCTTCTATGGCTCCGTTCTCGGCACACCGGAGTTCGTCATCTCGGCGTCGGTCGACGACACCGGCGTGCTGGCTGGAGCGTTCCTCGAGGTGCTGCTCGCCATCGCTGTCGTGGGCTCCGCGGTCACCTTGTATCCGGTTCTCCGGAGGGTGAATGAAGGCATGGCACTCGGTTACGTCGCGGGTCGCCTGATCGAGGCGACGATCATCGCCGTTGGTGCGATCAGCCTGCTTGCCGTCGTCACGATGCGACAGGACCTTGCCGGAACCACCGGCGCGGACGCTACTGCCGGGGTCACCGTCGGCCAGTCCTTGGTGGCGGTCCACAACTGGACCTTCCTCTTCGGGCCGAAACTCGCCCTGGGTGTGAACACGCTGTTGGCGGCGTACCTGATGTACCGCTCCCGGCTGGTGCCCCGCTTGATCGCGGTACTCGGCCTGATCGGCGGCCCGCTCGTCTTCGCCTCGGGCACCGCGGTGCTGTTCGGCGCGTACAAGGACGTGTCGGTCGGCGGCTTTGTGGCGGCTGTTCCGGTCTTCGCCTGGGAGGTCAGCCTGGCCGTCTGGCTGATCGTCAAGGGCTTCCGGCCCTCACCGATCACGGCCGGCATGACCGCTGCCAGCACTCGGCCCGCCTACGAGGCCCTCGCGGTCTGACCTTCGGACACGGCCGGGCCCGCTACCAAACGGGCCCGGCCGTCGCGTCGTCACCGGAACCCGATGGTCAAGCATGAACCGGAACTGCATGAGCGCAAATGCGGACTAGATGCGGACTACGGGCGTTCGACCGGTGGAAGCAGCTCCGATTCAGAGAGCTGAAGACGCCTCTGACCAGGTATTTTGCTTGGAGCCGCCTTGGGGAATCGAACCCCAGACCTACGCATTACGAGAACCCCTTCCCGTGTTGACTCTCGCTCTAACCAGGAACTTTGGTTGCACGGTCGGCATCTCTGGACGGCCGCAGGCACGCTAGTTGACTCCAGTTCGCACCACGAATGGCGCCACGGCCAGATCATCGCGTGCGGGCCGCTGCCCGTGACGTCGTCGCAGACGCTGGTGCCGCCAAGGACCTCCGCCGTGTCTGTAGCCTTAAGGTGTCGTGACCAGCACGCACCCCGCACCGGGTACTTCCTACGGCACCGTGACGATGCGCCCGCGCCGTACTGCTTTTGCCTCGCTAGACTTCCGCCGCGCAGCCTCTTGGTTACGCCGGGTTGGGCGGCGCGCTGTATCTCGTCGTCAGGCATTGTTGCCCGTCACAGCGGGTCTTACGCTGTGTCGGTGCAGACGACGCGGTCGCACACGATGCTTTGGGTCGGGGCTGTTGTTACGGCCTTCGCGGCGTTCTTCTTTCCACACCTTGAAGCTGTCAAGAACGAAGACCGACCCTTCTGGGAATTCTGGCCTCATGACCACGAAGGCTGGATCCTCGCTCCCCCCGTCATCGCTTTCAGCGTCGCGCTCTTCGCCCTTCTGGGACGCTGGGCTTGGCGCCCCACGGCCCCAGGCAACCGCGCCGCGAAGGTTGGCCTTGGCTGCGCCGTCCTCGGCCTTGTGGCAGTCGTGGCGTTTTGGCTCAGCCTCCCGATCATCTTCGGTGGACTGGGTCTGACGCTCGGGTTGGAGGGACGGCGACGTGCGTCAACGCAGGGCAGCGGGAGGCAAGCACTCGCAGCGATCATCATCGGGGCTCTAGCGTTTGTCGTGGGAGCCGCGTTTTGGGTTCTGGGTTAGAGCTGGCCTCCTCATCCACCTTCAGATACCGAGTCTCAGACCCATCCACCTGGCAGCACTCACATCCCTGGGCTGTCACCCCACGCCACGGCAGCACAAATGCCGCTCGTTTTCCGGCGGCCGTTTTCAATTCGGTCGTCACCGTCCTGGAACGGCTCGCCATGACTTACCCGACAGGCCGTATTCGACACCCCCCGCGGTGCTTTCCGGAGGAGCAGCGGCTGGCCATACGGTCCATTGGCCCGTTCGGGGGTTCGACCTAACCGAACCCGCCAAAGATGAGACCGACTGTCAGCCAACCGTCGACTACCGGCCCGAGGGCCTGGGTGCGAGCCCCTGCCGACGATGCAGACAGCACCATGGACAGCGTTCGGTTCCCTACGACCAGCGGCTTAAAAGAGCGATCGTCCGGCCAACTCAGGCATCCTGAAGCGACAGCAGTTGCACCGTCGCCCCCGTTAGCCACCCCCAGCACGTCGAGTAAACGCCAGTTCGTGTCACGATTGGTGTCACGCCGCGCTCCATAACCACACCGGCACGTCGTCGAGGTCCGCTCATTGCCGGCCGGCGGCGCTTCCGCCTTGAAAGGGCGGCAAGGTCAGTAGTCGCCGGCCACGATGCTCAACTCCGCTTGCAATCCGAGCCTCTGGAGGTTCCACGAAGCACGCCAGTTGACTGGATTTCATTGCACGAGCCATTGCACGCTGCGGAGGAGTGAGCGAGGCGGCCACTGTGGAATCTTCCCTGCATGGTGGGCCGAGAACGCGGGGATCGGCTGCCATGCGACTTCACCGAGCGCGCGGGTGGTTTGATCCGCGAGGGTGACACCGTCCTCGCCGGGGCCAAGGCCAAGCCCGGGCGTTCGCGCTGACTTGCGGCCAGAGGCGAGGAGCTCACCGGGTGCCGAGAAGAGCTCGTCATGAGATGAGAGCGTCGCAATCGGTCCGCTGCTGACTCGCGATCGCGGGCGCCGCGGCCTCGATACCGCTTGGCACGGCCTACAGCACCCCGGGTCATCATCCGGTCGGAACTCGCACAGTGACCGTGGCGGGCGACCGGCGGATCGACGTTCGGCTCTGGTATCCCGCCTCGGTGGACTCCGATCAGCGTCGGGGTGTGACCGACGCACTCGCCCTCCGCGCGGGCGGCGTGCTCGGGCCGATCACGATCGCCACCTCACGCGGTGCCGCGGTACGCAACGCGGCCTTCGACCCCTCCGAAGGCCCCTACCCCGTCGTGGTGCTCTCGCCCGGCTTCGCCCTCAGCAGCTCGACGTACGGGTGGCTCGCAGAGCACCTGGCCTCCCACGGGTTCGTCGTGCTCTCTCCAGACCACGACGAAGTACTGAACCCGGAGGCACTGTGGCGGTCCACAGTGGCACGCCCACGCGAGATCTCAACCGTGCTGGACTACGCCTCCAAGCAGGCCCGACCCGGCGGCGCCTGGGCAGGGCTCCTGGACCTCCGACGCACGGCGGCACTGGGCCACTCATACGGTGGATATGCTGCGCAGGCATCAGCGGGCGCACGGCTGGACACCGCCGGGTTCACCCGGGAGTGCCAGGACCTCCAGCCGCCGGATCCGCGGACCTTCCTCTGC